>JALDXR010000001.1:0-36829 GCA_032154865.1 Nocardioidaceae bacterium | reverse complement strand
GTACTTCGTCGCCGCGGTGCCGGTGAGCGGCGTGGCGACGGGGACCCGCAGACGGCCCTTGGGCGCCGCCTCGCCGAGCTGGTAGCTGACGTCGGCGAAGGTGAGCCGAGCAACGACGGTGTCGACCATCTCGGCGTGCAGCTCGCCCAGGTTGTCCGCCTCACGGCCGCCCCACTGGTCGACCTTCGGGTAGAACCGGTCGAGGAAGGCGAAGGGGGAACCCCAGATCTGCTCGACGACGCCCATCACCTGGAACTGCTCCAGCAGCTCGGCCGGGTTCGAGCGCATCGGCGTGCCGGACAGCAGCGCCACGATGCCCTTGTCGTCGACCTTGCGGGCGATCGCCCGGGCGGCGATGGTGCGGGCCGCCTTGCGGTTCTTCATCCGGTGCGACTCGTCGATCACGAGCGCCCGGGGACCCAGCTCGGCGAGCTTCGCAGCCCAGCCCGGGGTCGCCGCCAGCTTCTTGGTCTCCTTGCGCTCGCCGATGATGGCGTCACCGACGATGTAGACATCGGCGTCGGGCAGGTCGGTGATCTCCTGGCCGCGGATCACGTGGGTGCGCACACCGGGGGTGAACTTGGCGAACTCGTTGCGCCAGTTGAGCACGAGGCTCGGCGGGCAGATCACGACGGCGGGGAACAGCTCCTCGCGGACGACCGAGCCGATCGCCGTGATGGTCTTGCCCAGGCCCATGTCGTAGGCGATGAGCGCCCGGCGGACCTCGGCGACAAACGCCGCGCCGGCCCGCTGATAGGGGTACATCGTCGAGGCGAGGAAGAAGTCGCCCAGGTCGGCGTCGTGCGCCTTGGAGAGGGTCGTGCGGCCCTTGTGGATCGGGACCAGGCGGCCCTGCAGGTGCGGGAGCGCCAGGTCGGCGAGATCGCCGAGGAGCGCCCGGAGTTCATTGGTCGTGCTCATGGGGGGAAGTCTACGCACACCGTTGATGAACGCAACGCCGCTGAGCGGGATTTCTCAGGTGCAGTCCCCGCAGCCGTCGAGCACGGTCACGATCACATCGACGATGAGTTCATTGCGGTGCGGACCGGGCGCCGGCACGATGGCCAGAACGGTGCGCTCGATGCCGAGCAGGCGCGTGCGACCGCAGTCCGAGCACGGCACCCGGTGCACCGCGACGTCGTCGAGAGGAGCAGTCACGAGGCCCAGTCAACACGCCAGGAAGTCCAGCGTCAATGAAGATCGGGTTACGCAGGGGTGAACGGCAGCCAAGAAGTGCAACGACACTGCACTTCAGCTCTCCAGCTCGACCTCTCGCCGGTACCAGTCGGTGCCGATGCCGTGCTGCGGGCAGTTCGGATCGAGCGCCTGGACCTCGTGCACCTGCACGCCGCGGAAGAACCGGCTACAAGTGCAGTGCACGTGATCGTGGGTCCAGGCGCAGTGCTTGCAGATCATGCCTTGTGCTCCCACTCGCCGGGCTCGTAACTACGGAAACAAGACGCGAAGTAGACGACCTCGGAGACAGCGTCGTTGTAGACGTTGGTGCGCTCGCCGTGGAGGAACCACGTACCGCTGCGGCTGAAGATCCGCCGCACGGTGTAGGTGTCGTCGGCCTCCAGGGTCACGAGGACCTCGTAGCCGGCGCCGCAGGGGAACCGGACCGAGCTGAACCCGTAGCGGATCCAGCGGCCGCCGGAGACGGCCATCAGGTTGCCGATGCCGATCTGGGCGAGCAGCTGCTCGGGCACGATGTCCCGACCGGTGTCGTCCGGGCCCACGAGGATGGACGTGGTCATGACTGTTGTTCCTTTCGTTCGATGATCGCGGCACACCGGCCGCACTGTTCCCACTCCGCCAGCTCCTCGAAGGTGCCGGTCGTGGCGATGAAATGCCGGCGGCCGCACAACGACGTGTACTCGACGTCGTTGGCGTAGCCGGCGGGAGCGTTGCGCGGAGGAGCGCCGGTACCGGCCTGGGCGGCGTGAGACTTGCTCACACCGACCCAGGGGTTCCGGCTGCGGACGACGAGATGCCTGTCCATCTCACTCACCCTTCGCGTCCGAGATCTTCTGGCTCGCCGCATAGGCGGTGTAGTCGAAGGGAAGCCCGTGCTTGTCTGCGCACGTCGGGCCGTAGCCTTTGTCGGCGCTGTACTTACGAGTCAGCTCGGTGTGGCAGAACCCGCACTGGCCCATCCGCTGACCGAACAGGATCGCCGACTCGTCGGTCCCGGCGGCACGCACGGCGGCGGCCACCTTCTCGATCCAGGCGATGGTGACGTTGCCCTGCTCGCCGTGCCCGCCGACGATGTGGCGGACGTAGCGCTGACCCTTCTTCGAGGCGTCGTACACGCCCTTGTTCGTGGCGAACCGGACGAAGGTGAGGTCGTTGGTGCTCTCGCCGACGGCCTCGACGGCGTACCAGCCGTCGGGCAGGTCGCCGAGGATCTCGGTGACGCGCTCGCCGAAGGTCTGCTTCGGCTTGTCCGAGGTCAGGGCCGGGCCGGCGCACTGACCGGGCAGGTGCAGCGTCTCCCAGCCGCGGTCGCCGCGGCGGTAGGTGCCGGCGCCCTCGGCGACGTTCGCGTTGCACAGGACGCAACGGCCGCTGTAGCGGTTCTTCGGCAGGTTGCCGCGGGGGTCGCCCTGGACCGGCGCAGCGGGGAAGACGACGGCGTCGGTCTTCAGCGTGAGGAGGTGGTTGATCGTCGCCGAGGCGCCGTCCATCGTGATCCGCTGCTCGGTGAGTGCGGTGATGGCGGCCTCGACATCGGTGATATGCAGCTGGCGGGCCCGCTCCCGGAGGAGGGAACCGAGGAAGCCGAGCTGCTTCGAGGTGGCTGTTGTGCTCATGGCGGGAAGTCTACGTCATCGTCGATGAAGCACAACGTCGTTGTGCAAGTTCCTCAGAGCCCGTGCACGAGCCGGTAGTCCTCGATCTCGTTGATGCACCCGTCGATGTCGGCGCCGAGCAGCTCGTAGGTCATCTTCGCCATCTCGGCCAGCTCGACGGTGTCCGGGTCGGTGCTCGGGCGGCACGCCAGAGGGCCCGTGAAGGCCTCCAGAGCGACGCCACAGCCCTGCCGCTGGAACTCACGCACAACGGCGCTGAATGGCCGCCTGAGGCCCTTGTGGGCGCTCTCAGCGACCTCTGCGTGGAGGTCGTCGAGATCCCACTCCTCGCCGCACACCGGACAGATCAGGAACCGCATCAGTCCTCCTCGCCCTCTCGACGGAGCACGAGCTGAGCGCCGGCCATGTCGTTGCGCTCGACGAGGTTGCGCATCGCCTCGGCGACGTGCTCATCACACGCCGCCCAGGTGTCGACCGACGAGGGAGCCAGGACGTACTCGGGCAGGTGGCCCTCGACGAGGACGACCTCCCGCGCCGGCACGACGCGGGCGGTCCACGTCGCCGGCTGCCGGCAGTGACAACGATGCTGACTCATGCCGGTGCCTCCACCGCGGTAACCTGATCGCGAGCCCTCTGGACCCAGTGATCGATCTCGGCATGCGCCGCCCGGGCGCGCCGCTCGATCTCCTTCAGCACCGCCCGCAGGACGTAGCCGGGGACGTCGTCGAACTTGACGTACGACGTAGCGCCGGCCCCGTCCGCACGCGGCGTGCCGTCGTTCTTGAGGATCTTGCCGGAGCGATACCACGACCACGTGCCGATGTCGTCACCGTAGGTGTTACCGACGGCTCGCCATTGCTCCGTACGGAACGGCTTGCCGCGATGGGAGAAGTGATCCTGATTGGTGAGCACCACAGGGTCACGATCATCGACCGTGACGTTGGTGCTGAACTCGACGGAGCCTCTCATGACGGCACCTTGCCGTCCCAGTCTTCGAGCACGCCGATGGCGAACTCCAGACCTCGGTTCCAGCCGGCGGCCCAGGCCTCGCTCGGCGACCGGAGGTGGGTGTGCTCGTGGCGGCCGAGCGCCTCGCGGAGGTGCTCGATGAGTCCCTCCTTGTCGGCTTCGATGGTGCGGGTGATCTCGCTGTGTCGATTCGCGGTCATTGCTGTTGTTCCTTGTCTTCGTTGATGAGGTTGATGGTCGTCCGCACCGAGGAGATGCGCTCGATCGGCGCCAGCTCCTCGATGAAGGCCTCGATGGCCCAGGCGAAGGTGGTGGTGACGGCGGACTCCAGGACGTTGGCCGGGAAGGTCTCGTCGACCTCGTGCAGCGGCTCGGTCCAAGTGAGGTCGGCGTCGGCGTCGAGGAGGATCTCCAGGACGTCGTCCCAGTTGGCGCCGGCGTAGTGCGGGTTGCGCTTGACGAACTGCTCGATCGCCGCGCCCGACTCGATGGGCATGTTGTCCCGCACCCAGTCGATCGCTTGATCAACGGCGGTGTTCATGCCGGCACCTCCCCGAACGTGCGGCGGGCGACTTCCTTGAAGATGTCGTGCACCCGGTTCGCCAGGTCGCCCTGGCCGCAGGCGTCGAGTTCGTTCATCGCCGATGAGAGACGCTTCTGGATCGTGCCGATCTCGGGCTCGGAGAGCGCCGACATGGTCTGACGAGAGGCGATGAACGTCTTCCAGGCGTCCTGGATCGACGGCAGCCAGTTGTCCTGGCCCTCGTCGACGCGCACGGCGTGCGTGGCGTGCGCCAGGGCGAACTCGGGGGCGTCGACATGACGGCCGATGCCGGCGTCCTGCTGGCCCCAGGCGTACCACATCGCCTGGGCGAAGCGGGGGTGTTGGGCTGGGTGGATGCTCATGACTCCTCGGTCTCGAACTCGGTTGCTTCGTTGATGACCAACTGGTTCTCGACGAAGAACTCCAGGTGGTAGTTGGCGACGATCGCCGACGCCGGAGCTGTCGACTGGTCGCGGTAGGTGACGCTGTCGGGCAGCTCGATGTCGAGGTCCCAGTCATCATCGGCGGCCGCCTCGATGGCGGCGATACAGGCGTCGACCATCGAGGTCGGCACCGGCGGGTAGTGGTTGGACTGGAGGTGCCAAACGAGCGCCGGCCGGAGTCCGACCTGGCCCTCGCCGACGGCCTCAGCCATCGCAGCGGCATTGAGATTGCCCATGGTCATGCGTCCTTTCGGAGCTTGAGCGGGTGCTCGGACTGGCAGGCTTCGCACCACATCGTCGGTTCGGCGGCCCACCCACGTGCGTCGGCCAGGGTGGTGTGCGAGCACAGCTGAGCGTGATCGTCACAGATGGTGTACCACGGGCCCTCGCCCTCGAAGTCGAGACCGAGATCGGCGCCGTGGCCCACGGTCACCGGTCGCCCGGTGACACGTGAGATCGTGGTGCGCAGGTAGCGGGCCATCACTTCGCCGCCTTCTTGGCGAGGCGGGCGGCCCGCTTGCGCTTGAACTCGGCCCAGGCGGCGACGAAGGCGTCGTAGCCCTCGTCGAACAGCACCGTGGCGACGGTCGCCGGCACACGGTCCTGCTCCTGCCACTCGACCGGGGCCGAGGGGAAGCAGACGCTGCAGAGGAACGGACCGACGGCCTCGACGAGGTGGTCGATCGGCCGGCCGCTCATCGCGGCAACGAGGGCGAACGTGGTGGCGCTGCGGCCCTTGTTGCAGGTCGAGCAGCCCGTCGACCGGTGCACGAGCCCGTTGCTCGACGTCACCAGCCAGAAGCGCTGCCAGCCAGCGTACGCCCGCTCGTGCTCGACGATCGCGGCCTCGGCGTCCACGACGGCCTGGGCGGCCTCGCGGTAGCTGTTCTCGACCTCGTCGAGCTTGCCGACGACGTAGTCGATCATGCGCTGAGGGTCCTCGGGGTGCTTCTCGGTCCAGAACGGAACGGCCTCGTCGCGGCGGGCCTGCATGTCAGCGGCGACCTCGGCGATCGTGCGGGTGTCCTTGTCCCCGTACCTCCGCCGGACCAGGCGGCCCTCCGACTCGCTGCGGTAGTGGGCGTCCTTCCAGATGAGGGTCTGTTCGGCCTTGGCCGCCGCCCGGAACAGCTCCAGGAGGCGGGTGTCGTGTTCAACTTCGTAAGTGCTCATGGGCGGAACGCTATCCACACCGTCGATGAACAACAACGTCGATGATCACGGTTTCTCACCGAGCGCCCGGAGCGCCTTGTTGAGGTTGTTGCGGAACCGCCGCAGGCGGTGGGCGTCGAACCGTGCCTCGCCGGCATCCTCGAAGCTGACGACGACCTGGCCGCCGTTCTCCTCGAAGATGTTGACGTACACCAGCTGGCCGTTGTCATCCCCGCTGTAGTTCTCGTGGATGATCATGACGCAGCCCTCCGGGCTCGCCGCTCCTCGTCGATCTGCTTGGCCTTGCGCCAGTCGATGCCCAGGGCGTCGAGGCGCTCGCGCAGGTCGGTGATCAGCTTCCACGGGACCTTGGCGTCGACCACGTGCGGATGCGGCTGCAAGGGCGGCCGCATGGCGACCTCGATGGCCGCGATCACGAGGTCGTACTCGGGGGTCTCGGGCTCGAACTCGAACCGGCTCATGACATCCTCCACTGGGCCCACTGCTTGGCGGCGCGCAAGGTGTCGAACGTGCGGACCATCTCACCGTCGATGTACAGCTTCCAGAGATGTCGCTGCGGGAAGTGCATGATCGTGTAGGGGCCGTACTCGTACCACCGGTTGTGGCCGGCGGAGCACCGCTTCCAGACCCAGGCCTTGGCGCTCATGACGCCGGCTCCAGGGTGACGAAGACGAAGCCGAGCCGGTCGACCGACAGAGCGACCTCACCGATCACGACGACGTCGCCGACGCTCAGACTGGGCGCCGTCTTGCCGTCGGGGCGGTCATCGCGGTTGTGCTTGGCGAAGATCACCTCGGCGATGCCGAGGAGCGCCTCGCGAGGGTCGAGGTCGTCGCGGATGCTGAAGCACGGCGGGAACTCGCCCCGGTAGCCGGCGACCAGCTCGTCGCCCGGCTCGTAGGTCCGCCAGAAGCCGGCGGAGCGGTTGTGGAACAGTTGGTAGTGCATCACAGGTCCTCCGGGTCGACGCCGCGGTGATCATGGATGGTGTGACCGCTGAGCCCGGTCTCGATCCGGCGCACCGGCTTGGCCGGCCCGCTGTAGGTCGGGACCCAGATCGCCGGCAGGTTCGAGCCCACCGGCGCATCGGTCGCGGTCGTGTCCACTACGGGCCCACGAGAGGGCCCTGTGGGGCTCTGTGGCGGCCGCGGCGTGGTATCGACGGCGATGATCGCCCGGCCGCTCATGCGAGCCTTCAGGCGCTGCACAGGCGCCTGTCCGGCGGCGTAGATCTGGCGGTTGAGGATCCACGCCCGGATGCCTCCGTAGATGCCCCAGACAACGAAGGTGATGATGAGAGCGATGCAGTACCACGGGAAGCGGTAGTCGCCCGGCTCGGGCGCCGGCGTCGAGACACCGTCCCAGTAGTCGCTGGGTGTCTCGATGGTGAAGATGATGGCGAAGGTGAGCGCCAGCATCGTCAGCATGTAGCGCCGGACAGGTCGTGTGACGCCGGCCAGGATGGCGCCGAAGACGGCGCCCTTGGCAGCCCCACTCCAGAAGGAGTGAGGCTGCGGGACGAGGTGCAGCTGACCGTCGGGGTCATACTGCGCATTGACGTAGCTCATGACGTCACTTCGTGATCCTGAGGACCGGAGCGTTCTCACGCTCCTCGACGATCTCCTCGACCGCCTCGATGCCGGCCGTGCCGGCAGCCAGGTGGGCGTCGTACGCCTTGATGCTGACGACGCGCTCGGTGAGCTTGGCGAACAGCCGGCGGCTGGTGACCTGCTCCAGCTTGGCGATGTCGATCACCCGGCGCACGGCGCGCACGACGGTGACCTTGATGCCGTCGACAGTGACGGTGCCGTCACGGGCGTCGATCGCCTCGACGATCTCGGCGGCCAGCTCGTCGCGAGCCTCCTTGGCCGCCTTGATCTTGGCGTCCAGCTCGATCAGCCGGTGGACCTGAAGTCCGAGCGTGGCATCAGCCAGCTCGACGACTTCAGCGGTGTTGGTTTGAGTATTCACGGTTGGTGTTTCCTTCCGGGGTTGGGTTGATGTCCTACGCATTGTGCGCAGATGGGTGCGCGCATCAGTCAGACTGCGCTGACCTGCGCAAATAACTTTCGTGGAGGCACACTCGGCAGCGCCACTGACCGCGACGCGGATCGATGTAGCCATGCTCGACGAGCAGGTGGCCGTGACTGCAGTGTGTGCGTGTCAGATGGTGACCACGTCGGGCTGCACCACGATCGGTGTTCTCGGCCGCTGTCACCTCTTCCAAATGTGCCGGGTTACAGCAGTGCCGAACTCGGCACAGATGATCAAACTGCAGGCCCGGTGTCCGAGGACCGACAAGCAGCTCCCAGACGATGATGTGAACACGACGCACCTTCCCGTGCACCGGGTGCCTGGCCGCGCCGTAGCCCTTGGCGTCGATGTAGCCAGTCCACAGCCAGTGATCACCGTCGATGACGATGCGGCCAGCCAGGCGGCCCAGTGCAACGGGAAGAACGTTCATGTCACAACGTGACCCAGATCGTCTGACCTGGGTCGTCGTGGCGAACGATGTGGATGAAGTCCGGGCGAGTGCTGCGGATGATGTCGCTGACGTCGAGCCACTCGGTGCCGTGCGTGAGACACGTGAAGCGCCGGCCGGGGCCGGGCATGTCGCGGGCCATCAGGTGGAAGTTCTGGGAGTCGCCACCTTCAGTGAAGGTGATGTCGACCTCGGCGTAGCCGGGAAGCGCCTCCAGGACCGACAACAGCGTGTCGAGGTCGACCTGGAGGTGGGTGTCCTCGGGCGCCGGCGCGAGAGCGGCGAACGCCCGCCCGAAGCCGAGGTTGGTGATGGCTTGTTCACGATTCATGATGGAGTCCTCTCTGCGATGTAGTTGATGGCGGCCGCCTCGGCCTCATCGATGGTGCCGGCGGTACCGGAACCGATGAAGCGGACGAAGGTGGCGGTCTGATTGACGGGGCCCATGGCGGACCACTTGGCGAGCGTCCCGCCGTCGTCGAACCGGTGAAGGCTGACGTGGAACGAGTAGTTGCCAGTCGGCACCTCGATACCGGCGATGGCGCACCATGTGCGCACCAGCTGGTCGAGGCGGGCCGAGCGGAGACCATTGGCGTTGGCGACCTGCTTGAGCGCCCGCCAGTAGCTCATGCCGTCGTAGTCGACGGCGTCGAGGACAGCGACGATGGCGTCCTCGTGACGATCGATGGCCCTCATCGCGCCACCGCCTGATCCCGCAGGTACTCGACGGCGGAGTCGCACAGGAACTTGTCCTGCTCGACGGTCACGACGATCGGCTGCCCGACGGGGATGCCGTAGCAGAGGAAGGCGAACTCGGCGTACGCCTGCTGGAAGCGGACGACGGCTTGGGCGTCGCCCGTGATGTCTGGATAAGTGCTCATGGCGGAGACGCTACAGCACAACGTCGTTGTGCACAACGTCAGTGTGAAAGATCTCTGTCGTACCTGGGTCGGGGCCGTACCCACGGCCGGCCGGTCGGCGGGTCGTAGTAGTCACGGCGGTCGAGCCGGTTCTCGTGCACCCGCACGAGGAACCTCAGCCAGCAGACGTACAGAACCAGCCCGAAGGCGGCCGTGGCGATGAGATCGTTCTTCACAATGACCAAGCCCCGGAGGGACGAATCCCCCCGGGGCTGATCCGGTGCACTTCCCGAGCCACGCTTCCCGGTGCACCACCGGTACTGCATGAGCACTCACCAAAGAGATACCCAGCTCGGGCAAGATCTGTGTTGTACAACGATGTTACCGCTTCGCGTCTTCCAGGTGCATGACGACGGCGACCTTGGCGGCCGCCAATGTGCGGTGCCGGCTCTTGGGGTCGAACGTGCGCCACCGGTGGCCGTCCCAGCGATGAATGCGCCAGACGATGATGTCGCCGCCGCCCCAGTTGCTCGGGACGCCCTCGGTCTCGATGCGCCACTGGCCATCGGCAGACTCCCAACGACCACTGTCGATGAAGTTCCACTTCATCGTGACTCCGTCGAGGTGATGCCCAACTCGACGCCGGCGTCGGTGACGATGCGGTGACGGTTGGTGCAGCAGTGGCCCCAGTTGGCGAACTCGGCCGCCTGGGCCCGTGTCTCGAACGGTTCGTCGTGCCGACGCTCACCGTCCTCGCAGATGACGATGACGCTCATGCGACCGCCTTCCAGCCGCCGGCCTCGGCGCGGGCGAGCTTGCCGCCGGCCTCGGCCAGTGTGTGGGAAGTGCCGATGGCACCGAGGAGGGTGCCCCAGGCGCACTTGTAGTGCTGGGCCAGGACGTAGAACACGCCGTTGCGCTTGACGAGCTGGCAGCGGTTGCCATCGTCGCCCTCGGAGAGCTTGTGGCCGCACGTGCAGGTCAGCATGTCGAGGTCCGGGGACCCGTCGGTGAGGATGAAGTGCTTCGTCGATCGAGCCCGCTTGTAGGCCTCGACGGCGTCATCGATGGTGTCAGCGTGGTCGTACCCGCTGTAGCCCGTGGTCCCGTCGGGACGAGGGCGAGACTTGCGGTAGAAGCTCATGCCGCCACCTCCTCGACCCCACCGATACCCCAGTGACAACGAGCTGCGGCGTCGAACGTGCTGTGGACGGTGTCGCACTCGGTGCAGCGATACTGAAGCGCTGCCACCTCGACGATCTCGACGGTGTTGCGGCCGTGACGGATCCAGCGGGAGATGTAGGCATGGACGGCGCTGGCCCGCTTGTCGCTCCAGGTCTGGTCCTTGTCCACAATCGTGACCGTGGTGCTGTACCGGCGGTTGCCGGTCTCAGCATCGGCGAAGGTGATGCGGTAGGTGTGGCCCACGACGAGGCGGGGGCGCTTGGTGGATGTGCTCATGGCCCAGAAGCTACACCGTCGGTGTGCGAGACACAACATCGGCGATGAACTACCTTGCCGGCCGTGATCATCTGGTGCGACGAGCGCTACGGCGGCCGCTGGTGCACGGTGTGCGGCTCGTGCTCATGCCGACAGCCCCGGCCTGGGCGCTCGGCCGACTGGGCGCCGGCGGGCTCAGATCCTGCCTGCCCCCTCCACGGCCAGGCATCCGAGCACGGTCACTCCAAGGTCGTGTGTGCGAAGCGCGAGTTGCGCAGTGCCCGCATGGACCGAGAGGGGGTTCAGGAACGACTTCGGCGATTGACGCGGTAGTGCCCCACTGGCGAGAGTGAGGCACTACCTCTCGACCACCGTCAAGCTCCCAGGCGGCGGACTCCCAGGAGGGTGGGAAGACGGCGGGAGGTCTACTTGTCGGCGGACTTGGTGGTCGAGCTGCTCGACGAGCTGGAGCTGGCGGCGGCCGCTGCTTCCTTCTGCTCCTCGGCCTTCTCCTCCGCGTCGGAGGCGAGCTTGTCGAGCATCGGCTGGACCTGATCGCGGTTGTCGATGCCGGGGTCGAGCCCGACGTCGCCCTCGGCCTCGGGGTCGACGAGCGCCGTGGGTCCTTCGCCGGCGGCGTCTTCGAGCACGCCGGGCGTGGACACGGTCGGGTCGTCGTAGCGGGCGTCCTTCTGACGCTCGGCGAACGCCTCGGCGTGGGGATCCGCCACAGCCTCTTCATCGGCGGCGGACTTCTTCGTGGCCATGTGGTTCCTCCTGGTGCAGGTGCTCAGCTGGAGACCACGGTAGCTGTCCCATGCACAGGGCCGCTGACACGGCCTTCCACAACGATGAGTACGACGGTAGTTACTACATCACTCCGCGTCGATTATTCCTGACTCCTCGATGACTGCATCGATGGTGACTGGCTGAGACAGCTCCTTGTTCGCCGAGCCGACCCGGGGCCCGAAGATCTTCGAGAGCACACCGTCGCCGCCCGACGTCGAGGCGTGGATCGTCAGCGTCTCCCGGTTCTCCTGGATCCGACGCATCGACTCGAACATGCGGAACACCCGCTCCAGCTCGACCGAGACCTCATGCTTGGGCCCTTGGCCCAGGACCTCCTCGGCGAACACGGCGCGCTGGGCGCGCTGCATCTGGATCTCGATGAGCGTCGACATCGCCGCCATCGCCTGGTCGGTGTCGCGGATCTCGACATCGACCGTGAAGGCGCAGTAGGCCCCGGACTCGAACTTCGGGCACAGGTCGGCGAGCAGACAGGCGTCGCACTGACGGAACGACCCGCCGATGACGCCGGCCATCGTGCCGGCCTCATCGACGTGAGCGATCGGGATCGGCACTTGCTCCGGCCTGCGGACCACGGCACCGTGCGTCGCAACGGCAACGTCGGTGCCGTCGTTCTCGCCGGAGAGCCCGAGAGCATGAGGCGTAGCAACCACCTGCTCGTACTGAAGCCACGAGGCGATCGCCACCTCGGTGGTCGCGGCGACGTCGCCCTCCTCGACGGCCTCGAAGTCGCCGCCCAGGTTCTCGATCTGCTGGGAGAACTTGGACAGGGCGGCGGCCCGGCGCTCCTTGCCGGCGCGCACGACCTTGGTGCCATCCCACACCTGCAGCTCGCGGTAGCGCTGGGCCGAGACCCACCCGTTGACGATGACGTCGGTGATGAAGGGCTGCTGGAGCACCGAGACCTTCGAGCTGTTGACGAAGAACCGCGAGGCGCTGTTGCGGCGCAGGAACTTGGTCAGGATCCGGCTCGTGCGAGCCTCGATCGCCCGGGCTTCGGGGATGCCGACGGCGCCGTGCTCGACGACCATCTCGATGGCCTCCTCGGGATCGAGCCCGAGCCACTCGGGCACCAGGCGCCCGGAGCGCTCCGTGAATGGCGTCAGGAGCCCGTAGAAGGCGCTCTGATCGTCGCTGTAGGCCTCCAGGAACTCATCCACCCCCTCGGCCCGCAGATCGGCCTGAGAGGCGTAGAACAGCGCTGCGAAGGGCTCCAGGCTCTCGACCGGGCCGGCGCCGCCGGAGCGCTGCTTGAGGATCGGAGCGAGGTTCACGGCGACCCGCCGAACGCCGGCGCGCCCGAGCGTCGTCCGGTGCTCGGGGACCTCGGCACCGCCGAACCAAAGTCTCACTCGTCAGCCTCCTGACTCCGCCCGTAGCTGGCCCACGTCAGACCGCGCTCGGGGCGGTAGTCGATCACCGGGTCGGCGTGGGCGAAGGCGACCGTCGGCACGCCGTGGGCGGCCATGTACTCGACGTCGTAAGGGTACGCCACAACGTAGAGACCAAGTACCGTCGCCCGGTACCCGGCGGCGGACAGAATCAAGTCCTCGTTGCGCACGGCGGGGTGGGGCTCCAGGCGAACGAGGTCGGTCATCGGGATGTTGTACTGCCGGACCCAGTTGCGGATCGTGTCGTCGTCGATCTCCGCCGGCGCCGCCGTCACGATGAGCACCCGGCTGTAGCCGCCGAACATGCGGACGAACCGCAGGGCGGCGGGGATCGGGTCGGCGTTGGGGAGGGTGGCGACGTTCTCGACCAAGAGCCCGTCGAGGAGTACGGCGATCGTCATCATCGATACGCGCCCTTTCGCCGGCGCAACTCGACCATGATCGTTGATGAGTATGGGCAGAAGTGGCAGAGGTACTTCTGCAGTTTCGCGGGCACCTGAGTGCGCCCGACTCGCTTGGAGTCGTCCCGGAAGTCGATGCATCCACGACCCGGATAGCTCGGCGAGCCGTGCGCCAGGTAGCACTTGGCCGCCTCCTCGCGGAGGTCGTCGCGGTACTCGAACACCTGCTGGGTCTGCCGGAGCAGCTCTGACTGCAGGCTGATCACCGCTTCACCGCCGATGCGCTCCAGCGCCCGCTCCTGGTCCTCGATCGGCATGGCGAGGAACTTCTCCGAGCGCGTGATGTCGGGCATATCGACAGCGATGGTGCGTGCACCTGGGTGCCGCGGCCCGGGGATCTCGTCGAGCGGGATGCCGTGGAGGTGCCGATCGATCCAGTCCTGCAGGACGACGTCGTGGTCCGGGTTCTTGCCCTCGAAGTCAGAGAGCTTGGTGATCGTCTTGCAGGAGAAGCACGTGGCGAGCCGCATGCATCGACACTGTAGGTCTCAGACTCTCCAGTACTTGCGTTGCCCTTCGACCGGAAGATCAACATTCTTGAACTGGGCGACGTTCCACGGCACGAACCCTCGCTCGTTGACGACACCGAAGCCTGAGGTATGCCACCCCTTGAACTCGCCGGCCTTCACGATCCCCGGCGTCGGATGCCAGATCTTCTGCTCGTACGTGGTGATCCCAGACTCCGGGACGGAGAAGCGCATGGCGTGAATCGGAACGTTGGTGCCCGAGCGGAAATTGATCTCGTCCTCGTAGTTGGTCGTCGGATTGTTCGGGTCCTCGTGCTCCCTGCCCGGGTGCGTCCCATGCCAGACCACAGCCATCTTGTACGGCTTGCCCGTCGTCCCCTCGGCGCTGAGATCCCGGTACATCTCGCCACGGCGCTGGACCATCGCCCTGGCCCTGGTGATGTGCGCCGGCTCCTCGAAGCTCTCGTGCCAGTCGATCTCGCCACGTTCCTTGGCTTCGTAGTGCGCCTGCCGAGCCGCCTCGTAGCCGCCGTACTCCCAGTCCTCCACCGCCTCGTGGGCACGCATGAGGTTGACGTCCCGCTTGGGCAACGGCACACCCTCTTGCGGATTCTTGAAGACACCTTCGGTGAACCGTTCGGGGATCGACTGCGGTGAGTACGACCAGTGCACACCGGTGGTGATCTTGTTGGACGGACCGAGGTACAGCTCCCCCGTCTCGGGGTGTTTCGTCCAAACACCGCGACCCTGCTCCGGGGTGTACGGATGACTGCCCGACATCCAGTGCTCGATCAGACCCTGAGGGTCTGTGCGCGCTGCCTTCGCCGGGTCCGGGTAGTCGGGCGTCGGATAGATGTGCCGCACCTCGCCGCGGTAGATCTTGGCCCGGATCGTCATCAGTCAGGCTCGTCGATCATGCTCCAGGCGTTGCGCTCCATCCGGTCCTCGATCGTGGGCTCGTTGCCTTCGCGGGTAGTGAACTGCTCCCGGGAGAGCACCCGATCGCGGCGGTCGTCCTCCTCCAGCTCCGCCCGTGACGGACGGTCACGATCGTCGTAGCCCTCATCCTCGGCGACACGACGCTCGGCCTCCTCGTAGTCCCAGGCGCGCTGCCAAGACATCAGCGTTGTTCACTTACGAACTGGGCGCTTGGGCTTGGTCGGCCCGTAACCGGTCGGGCAACCGTTGAACGGCGAGGCCTCGTTGATCCGCGGGCTCGTCTCGCCGGCGAGCCCGAGCGTGCCGTAGTGCAGGGAGTGCAGCAACGCTGCACGGTTCTGGGCGAAGACGTACTCGGCGTTGGCGGCATTGGGCCGCAGCATCCTCACCGTGCCATCGAGCGTGCCCCTGAGCAGCTCGTGGTTCATCGAGCGATCCACTTCGAGCGCCATGCCCGCAGCGTAGCTCCGGGGGTTCAGGACGTGCTCACCATGACGGCCCGGAGGAGGAACCGCCCATGACAGGGTTGGTGCTCGCTGCCGGCTGCACCGACGCCTCAGTGGTGATCACCGGGTAGCGCACCGCCGGCTCGGGCATCGCCCGGGCTCCCGACACCCACTGCCGGCGCTTGGGCGCCCACTGGTCGGTGGCCAACACATCGTTGATCGTGAGCGGAACCTGGCGGTACCCGTAGCGCGGTGGGAACAGCGTCTGAGGAACCTGCGACTGCTGCTGTCGGATGACCTCCGACGGGACCATCGCCAGCTCCAACACGGCATCGGTGGAGTACTCCCGGTTCAGCTGCCACGGCCGGGAGTAGTACTGCGGCAGCTCGGCAGCAGCATCCCGCGACACCGGCGTAGGCATGGTCCGATGTTAGAAGAGACCCAGAGCCCACCGCAGCCACCAGAGGAACAGGACCCACAGCACCGTGCCCAGAAATACACCGAAGATGATCGCTCGGGGCGATGGGTTCATGGCGTGCCGATGGCGAAGAAGCCGAACGACGAGTTCTGCAGCACGCCCGCCGCACTGCCGGTGGCGACGATCGCCTGAGTGATGGTGATCACATCGACGACCATGCTCTCGCCCGGCTGCACGCCGGTGCCGGCGTCGACATCAGGACTGGTGAATCCCTTGGCCACGAGCAGCGTCGGTCGGTTCACGAACGGCGTGTCCCAGGTGAGTTGGTAACGCCCGGTGCCGAGCTGTGTGCACGTGAACCCTGAACCGCCGAGGATGGTGCAGTCGGCAGCGACGAGTCCGCGCACGAAGGGGATGATCGCCGCCGGCGTACCGGGCGGACCCTGCGGGCCCGTAGCTCCGGTCGCACCGACACAGTCGTTGAGCGGAGCGCAGTGCGCAGCAACAGCTGCGGCCACCTGCGCATCGGTGGCATCGGCGCCCGGGATACCCTGTTCACCCTGTGGTCCCGGCGGTCCGACGACTGATTCACCTGGCGGACCTTGCTCTCCGGGCGGCCCTTGGACTGATTCTCCTGGCGCTCCTGGTCTACCTGGCAGTCCCCGAGGTCCGCGCTCACCGGGAGCGCCGTCGCTCCCGTCAGCCCCCGGCGGACCAACGATGGACTGACCTGGAGGGCCCGGCACTCCTTGCGGACCGGGTGTTCCCACGCCCGGAGCCCCCGTCGCCCCAGTGGCGCCGGTCGCCCCAGTTGCGCCGGGCGCACCAGGCACACCGACGCCGTCAACGCCGTCGAGACCGGGAGTACCGGGGCTACCTGTAGCTCCGCGAGGACCGCGCTCCCCGGGCTCGCCCGGAGGGCCGACGATCGACTGACCGTCTTCGCCTGGCAGTCCCGGCTCCCCCGGCGGTCCCGGAGGACCAACAGAGATACCGGAGGAGTCAGGTGGAGCTTCGACCGTAGTGGGCGACACCGCTCCCGAGCCGCTCGCCTCGTCACCGATCAAGCTCATCGCTACGCCGGCGCCGATCACCGCGACCATCGCTGCGATGGCGCCCAGCCCGTGCTTCGGAGTCATCGCCATCAGGCGCCATCCTGCTCAGTCGCCGCCGCCTTCGTCGTCGCTGACCTCTCAGCGGCAATCCGAGCTTCCTCCTTGGCCTTCTCCTCCGCCGCCCGCGCCTGAGCCTCACCCTTGCCGGCGATGTAGCCGATCAGTGCACCAATGATGGTGGTGAGGATGTCGGTCATCGCATTGACCAACGGCGTGAAGTCGAAGGTCGAGTCGGTGATGATGCCGACGAAGATGCCGACCGTGGAGAGGAAGAAGACGAGGACGACGAGGCTGACGAAGCAGAAGACCACGAACTCCGTCATGTTGGAGATGGGTGGCTTCGGCAGGGGCATGCGCTACCCCGGAGGTTGTGTGGCCTTGGCCAAGTCCTCCAGTGGCTTCAACGGCACGACTTCAGCTCTGGTGACCACCTCGTGCGTGAACGCAGCCAGAGCGGCGATGATGCCGGTGATGATGCCGGCCACCGCTCCGTCGTAGACACCAGCGCCGAGAAGTACAGCGTTGATGGCGGCGACGAGCGTGAACACGGCACTGATCACCCGCACCGGCTCCCGTTCCCACAACGAACGCACCGGAGTGAACGAGGGGGGTTCAGGAGGCGGCGTCGGGACAGGTGACGCCGATGGATCGTCGGTACTCACAGCTTGCTCACCGCCACGAGGAAGTTGCGCAGCGCCCGAGCCGTACGCCGGTCGTAGGTGCCATGGACCGGCACCTTCAGTGCGCGCTGCATGTTCCTCACGCCACGCACCAGACGGTCACCGTAGAGACCGTCGTTCTTGTCGCCCATGTACCGACGCGGGTACCACTTGAAGAACTTGGTCAGGTTAATCAGCCGGCGTGGACCAAGTCCCTTGTCACCCTTGCGGAGCACGGGCCGCGGCACCTTCGGGAGCGGCGGCGGGCCGGGCAGGTTGAACCGCTTGAGATCCCACGGCTGGGTGCGCCAGTTGCGGCCGGCGGGGATCTCCGCCGGCTGGGTGTGCCAGGGCTCGGAGTTCACGTCCCTGAACGTGCGCAATCCGAACTTGGCGCAGTTGTTCTGCATCCAAGTCCAGCTCTTGTCCGGGACGTTGTCGATGGCGACGGCTTCATCGTCCATGAAGCCCTCGTGATTGCTGTTGCCCGGGGGAGCGAAGCCCGCCGGCGGTGGGTTGGGTTGGATCCGCCAGCCGGTGCCGGGGCCGAGTGGCACGCCCTGACGAGCAGCCTCCTCGTACATCGCGATGTGCCGGCGCCAGCACTCGGGGTCCATCCTGGCGATGGTGGTCATCGATTCGAGCTGGGCTCTGGTCAGCCTGGTGCCCATGCCCAGGGTGCCGGAGGCGTCAGGCTTGTAGCCGTAGGGGAAGGTGGTCGCCATCAGTCAGCACCCTCCGGTATCCCCCGCTCGTCGTGAAGCTCGGGCCCCTCGAACTTCTCAGGGATGTCGTCGGGATCGACGTCGTCGGGCAGCTCGTCGTCCTCGTCCAGCTCATCGTCGTCGAGATCGTCCTCGTCTTCCTCCTCGATGAACTCGACCTCATCGCCCTGATCTTCATCGTCATTGCTCATCGGTCACCCCTCTGGGAATAGGTCTTGATGTCGGGCTCGCGCCGACGCTTCCTGAGCGGCGTCGAACTCCGCCCCCTTCTTGGCAGCCTGCATGTTCGCTTCATGCTGTGCGTGCCACTCCTCCCACGACTGGTTCTCTGCCGCCAGCCGCTGCTCTTCCGACGCCCGCTTGGCAGCTGGGCCGGCGACAGGCTTCCCGCCCGCGTCGTAGAGATCCCCTGTGGCGAGATCGAAACTCCCTGTCCACGACGTCACCTGACGTCGAGGGTCATGCCTGGTGTCGCGTCCTCTGGGCATCGCGCTCCTCTCACTTCCATGCCGGCAGGAACTTGGACAGTCGATCCGGCCACGCCGAGTCGTCGATCTCCACCGGTGTGCCGATCTCGTGAGGCCCGGGCTTGCCCTCGTTGGTGAGCACCACGGGCTCGTGGCCGTACGCCGGCGGAGCGAACCGCAACCCGGTGTAGGCCTCATTGATGATCCCCGACAACGGATGGAACTCCTCGGGCCACAAGTAGCTGGAGAGGTCGAGGCGCTCACCCTTGTGCACACCTCTGGTGTACGACCTCGTGTCACGCCAGATGGCAGTGCGGACGTTGTCCCCGGTACGCCGGCCACCGACGGTGCCGAGGTACCCGTCGGGGAACATCGCCTCCGGGGTGTGCCGCCACGAGAGGCGCTCGGCGTCCAGGGCGTCGCGGATGTGCGGCATCGGACCCGGGTTGGGCCCGTTGCCGGTGAACATCGACCACAGGTCCTGCCAGTTCGAGAAGGAGCGCTGATGTGGAGCAGGCACTACTGCTCTTCCTCATCCTCGTTCTGTTGGTACAGCGGATCCGACTGGCCGACGACGAAGCCGGGCGTGCGGCCCATCATCTGGAAGCCGCCGACCCCGGTGCGCCACGACCCGAGGCGAGCCTGCTCGGCGGACCACGCACCTTGAGAGCGGGGCTTCTTCGCGAGCGCCTCGCGATCGCGGGTCTCGGCGAGGTGGTCACTCCAGATCGAGGCCTGGGTCCGCTGCTGCTCCTGACGTACGAGCCGGCGGGATTGGATCGTCACGGCACCACCTCCACGTCGAGCACAGTCACGGTGATGCTGTCGGCCTGGCCCGAGCGGTGCGGACGGATCGGCTTGGCCGTGGTGAACCGCGGCGACACCCGCAGATCGACCCCTTCGAGCGCAGCGAACCGCCGGGCGATGGCAGCGGCCTTGATGCCCTGGTTCACCGCCGCCGCACCGACGCAGCGCAGAGACACACGGTCGATGCCCTCGGAGATGCGCTTGCCGATCAACCCGGCCATCTGCCGGCAGTCGGATCCCCCGCGCACGTGCAGCTCAACGACCGCGGGCACGACCTCCGTCTCAACCTGGGTCATGTCCCACGACAGTAGCTGTTGGCCCTGATCAGGCGCTGGCTATGGCGCCGGTTCGGGTGCTGTCGTCGGGTCGAGACCGTCGGCGACGCGCAACGCTGACTTCTCGGTCTCGATGGCCGCCGTGTTGTCGACGACGAGGGAGTCAACGGCCTTGAGATGGAAGAACTGGTCGACCTCGGGGTCCGAGGAGAACAGCTCCTCGATCGCTCCCTGGGCGTCGGTGATCGTGGTGTAGAAGTTGGTGTGGCGTTGGTCCTCGGGCGGCGTGCCCGAGCCGTCATCGAGCCAGTCGATGACGCGCCAGCCGCTCCCGGTCGCTTGCTCTGATACGGAGTCGAAGTCGAGGGACACGTTCAGGTGTGCCATCGGGGTCAGCGTAGTTCGGAGCCGCGTGTAGGCGCTCGCACCACAGTGCGATCAGCGCTGCCTCAGCCCGCCCTTCATTCTTCTTGAACTTGAACAGCTCGGACTTGTCCGGGAACAGCTTCAGTGCCAGCAGCCGTGACTTCTCCTTGTCCGAGCTGAGGTTGAAGTGCTTCTTCCACACGTTCGGCGTGGGCTCGACCATCGGCACGAGCAGACCGCCGGCCGCCATCCGAGCCATGCCGTAGGCCATGCCGAACTTGAACGTTGTCGCCCCACCCTGTTTGGGCATCGAGTGAACCCGCTCGACCGCAGCCCACTCCACCGGGATCATGCGCACCATCTGATGCAGCAGGGGCCCGCTGATGTCACCGCCGACCGCCGGCATGTCGGCGACCTCCAGGAGCTTGCCTTGGTGGACGTAGGCGATCGCACCGCTCATCCCTGGATCGATACCCAGCACGGTCACTTACTGCTCCTCATCTCCTGCGGGAACAACGTGCTGCGCCGGGTCAGCTCCCGAGACAGCACCGCCGCCGACCGTTCATAGTTGTTGAAGTAGGTCGTCAACAGCTTGCGCACAGCTCTCCGCTTGCGCAGCAACTTGCGCAGCCGTATAACCTCAGGATCGGAGTCTCGTCGCGACCGGGCGACGGTGACCTTCTCCTCGCCACCCACCTCCATCTCATTGATGATGAACTTGGCCTCAGCCACCTTGAGATCACCCTCGGTGTCCTCCTCTGCCGCCTCGGCCTCGGCGACCTTGATCGCGGCGTAGCCGGCCCAGGCGGAGAACTCGGCGAACAGGTTCATCATCTCGTCGGGAGTCAGCTCACCGAGATCCATCGGCACCATCGGTGCCTGCGGGCTCGGAGTATCCGGGCGGGTGAACCCGTAGGACGCAGCGATGCGCTCGGCCTGGGCGAACACACTGTTGTTGTTCTTGATGCGCAGAGTCATAGGTGCCAGCACGTCGAGCGGAACGGACAGGCCTTACACGTTGCGTTGTCCTCGTCCTGAGCCCACGTCGGACGCCGGACCATACCACCGGTCTTCAACGCCTCCTTCACCGCCAGTGCATCGTCGACGCGGGACTGGATCAACGCCGGCTGGTACTTGACGGTGAACGCCTTGAAGTCCTGGTTCGCCTTGAACTCGTACAAGAACACGATGTCGTGGATGTCGGTGACGCGGCAGTAAAGCATGCCCTGGCGTACGTGCTGCGGGAACGGACGCTTGATCAGCTTCCACAGCCCGACGAGGTCGACCTCGTGCTCGGCGTACTTCTTGTAGAACGCCGGCACCTCCAGCTCGATCGAGCGCAGACCGATCGACTTGACCTCGATCAGCGCCCGGGCTCCCGACTCGGCGGCGTCGTTCCAGATCCCGTCGCCGTGCCCGACGAGCATCAGCTCCTCGGACTCCAACGGCACCTCGGCGTAGCGGATGAACGACGATGCGCACCGGGCGCACACCGCCGGCGACACCGCCCACCACCGGTGGTGGCAGACCCGGCACGCCCACATCCCTTCAAGCACGCCCATCTCCCACAGCCAGGTCTGGTACTTGTCATGGATGAAGTGGCCCTCCTCGTAGATGTTGGCCAGCCTCCACCACGGGGTCTGATCGCCCTCCTCGGGCTCGCCCCGGATCCGGTACAGGCTCTGACGCGGGCACCAGTCCTGCTTGCACATCTCTGATGCATGGAGGTGCTTGGTGTCGCGCCCGACGTTGCGCCCCTCGTTCATCAGCACCACGTGACGCTGGATCGCTCCGACCAGTGGGTGCTGCGGCTTGGTGAAGGTGTCCTTCACCCAGCCCAGCTCTAGTGGTACTGCGGGCTTTCGACGCCGAGCTTTGTTCGCTCTTTGATTGCCAGCTTGAGCTGCCGGCTTGACATCCCGCCCCACACCCCCCTGGTGATCCCGTGGACGATTGCGTACTCGCCGCAGGCGTCTCTCACCGGACACGGGCGCCCGTCCTCGGTGCCGTTGCAGATCGCGATCGCCCGGTTGCGGTCGTGGGTGGCCGTGGTGGAGCCGACCTTGGGGACGAACAGGTCCCCGAGCCCGGAGTCGAAGCACTTCCCCTGCAGCATCCAGCCCGTGACTGCAGCGCGCACCTCTTCATCGACGAAGAAGAAGGCCCACGCCGACAGACCGTAGCGAGCGACCCGATCATCGTTCACTGACCTTCAACATACTCCGAGAAGTCATCACGGTGAAGGACCACATAGTTGTGCCCACCGAGGTAGAACTCCAGCACCCCGATCCGGTCGAGCCGGATGGCATTGATCCTCAGCTGACGGAGGTCATCGGCCTTGATGGTGATCGTCCGCTCATTGTCGGTGCGTTTGTTCTCGACGAGGAACCGGTCCGACCGCACGTCATTGCGGTGCACCCACCCGGACCCGCTGCCCGGCTGCCGGCGCCCGTTGATCGCCTTGGCCGTGGCCTCCTCCTGCTTGCGGCTGGCCTTGACCCGGCGGTCGGTCACCGCTTCCTCGCCAGGCGCTTACGGGGGGCCTGGACGAGGGCGGGGTCGGGGACCAGGCCGGCCGCCCGCATCGTCTCGGAGTAGACCAGCCGGCGCAGGTCGAGGTCCTCCCGCAGCTCACGCAGCAGGGTCTCCTTGCCCATCCACTTGCGCTCGTTGAAGCGGTACGTGGCGCCGCCGCGACGGATGATGTCCAGCTCCACCGCCGCCAGCATGATGTCCTTGGCCACGTCGTAGCTGCCGGGAGGGATGTTGCCGTACTGGGCGAAGTAGAAGTCCACCAGCGCTGTGCGCTGGGGAGCGAAGGTCTTGTTCTTGATCGTCCGGGCGGCGATGGCGATCCCGATACGGGGCGTCGACTTGGTCTCCTGGAGCCAGTCGGCCCGGCGCAGCTCGGTGCGGGTGAAGTAGGCGAAGTCCTTGCCCTTGCCTCCAGGCGTGGTGCGCGGGTCACCCATGGAGCTGAGCGTCGAGCGCCACTGGTTGACCACCAGCAGGGTGCACAGCCGTTCACCGCCGATGATCGGGCTCGCCGCAGCCATCCCCATCTTGCGAAAGAACTTGTTGTTCAGCCGCGCTGCCAGTGCCGGCAGGCTGTCGGCCATGTCCCCCTCGTACTCGTCGAGCGGGGTGAGGGCGGGCATCGAGTCGATGACGATCATGTCGACCGCCCGGTTGGCGGTGAACTTCACGATGTAGTCCTGCGCCGCCTCCATGTGGCTGGTCTTGAACCGGACGATGCGGTCGAGGTCGCAGCCGGCCATCACCGCCCAGGGCTCGACGAACTCCTCGCTGGCCACCCACAGCACGAGGAACCGCGGATCGAGCAGCTGGTTGGCGGCGATCATCTTGAGCACGAACGATGTCTTGCCGCTGGAGAACTCGCCGATCACCTCGCTCGGCAGGCCGGCGGGGATGCCACCACCGAGCATCAGGTCGAACCCGATCGCGCCGGTCGTGAGGCGCGGGAGAACCTCGCGGTCGACGCCTCGGACGATGGCACCCTCGCCGTGTTCCTTGCGCACCTCGGCCATCAGTTCATCGACGGTGAGATGCTTCAGCTCCTTGGACTTCTTGTCGACGACGGCCATCAGCTGCCCGACGGGGGAGCTGGGTGGGTGGCGGCGTACTGAGCCAGGTCGAGCACGGCGCCGGAGTACCCGCAGTCCATGCACATCGGCGCCGGCGGGATCGACATCGTGCGCAGCTGATCGTTCATCGTGCGCAGCACCCGCCGGTGGTAGTAGCGGACACCGCCGCACTCGGGGCAGCTGTCGGGCTCGAACTTGGTGCCGTCGCCACCGCCGAGCTTGGCCCACTCCGCCGCCGCCGCTTCGGGCGTGATCGCCTTGGTCCGCAGTGCATAGGCGAGCTGCTGCTTGTACGTGTCGATGTCGAGCGTTTGGGTCACCGGCGTTGCCGGCTGGGTGATCGTCGGCTGGAACTGTTGAGGGATGGCGGGGTACTGGATCGCCGCCGGCGGCGGCGTGGGCTGACCGCGCAGGCGAGCGGCCCACCAGTCGGCTGAACTCACTGGACTCCTCCGAGAGTGACAAGAGCGATGAAGAACGAGACGAGATCTTCGCTGAGGCTCCGATGATAGTGCGGGTGGTTGGCCTCGATCAACGATGCTGCAGCTGCCTCGTAGAGGTTGGCGAGCCCGAGCACCTGGAGCGTCGTGACATGGTTCTGGGCGCCACCGCCACCCTGTCCCATCAGCACGTGCCAGGGGACGCCGGCCGCCTGACGCTCGACCTCGTCGACATCGAGCGACGGCTGCTGCAGCCCGAGCAGGTTGCACACGTCGGACCCGTACGGATGGAAAGCGATCATCAGGAACCGTCGTTGATCGTGTGGCGCGATGACGGCTGCACTCACGACTTCCTCCAGCAGTAGTCGACCACCCCCGAGGTTACGAGGTCGCACCATCCGCGTAGGAACGGCTCGCGGGTGAACGGGTTGACCACGTCGGACATGATCGACTCCATGATCTCCCTCGCCTCCTCGCCGTGCCGCTCGGGGGCGATCGCGACCAGCTCGTCGTGGATGTTCATCACCAGTTGCAGTGGGAACCCGTCAGTGTCGATGAACTCCTGCAGGTCGATCATCGCGACCTTGATCACATCGGCGGCGGTGCCCTGGATGATCGCGTTGATCGCCTGACGCTCGGCGTGCCGGAGCATCCCCTTGAGCCGCTTCCACTCCTCCTTGCTCTTCGCCCGGCTCGGGTTGATCAACAGATGCGGCAGCCGGCGCCGGCGACCGAGCTGGGTCTCCACGTACGGCGGCACGACCAGATGACGATCCCCGTTGACCTGGCTGTACTCGGCCCGATGCCGGGCGGCGCGCAGCTCCCGGGTCTTCCACGGGTTGATCCGGGAGAACGTCCGGTAGTAGTCGGCGAGCAGCTTCTCGGCGTGCTCGATCGGGATGTTGAGCTTGCCGGCCAGACCATAGGCGGTACCGCCGTAGCCGAGCATGAAGTTGGGCATCTTGCCGTAGTGGTTGCGTCGCTCAGGATCCACAGTGCTGATGTCGACACCGAGCACCGCTGCTGCCGTGCCGGCGTGCACGTCCTCCCCGGAGCGGAAGATCCGCTGCAGCTCAGGATCGTCGGCACACATGCCGATGAAGCGCAGCTCGATCTGGTCGTAGTCGACACCGATCACGACGTAGCCGGGTGGGGCGACGAACATCTCCCGCATGTCGGACTCGCGAGGGATGTTGTGGACGTTGGGCTCGCGACAGCTGAGCCGCCCGGTGTCGGTGGAGTACTGGAGGAAGTTGGGGTGCAGTCGCCCGTTGTGATCCAGGCGTGAGCCCATACCGATGATGTAGGTACCGAGCATCTTCTGGTTCTCGGCGTAGTCGAGGAGGAGGTTGGCCACCTCGGCTGCCGGCGTGGGCATGCCGTCATCATCAATGGTGTTGCTGACCCGCTGCAGAGTCTCGGCGTCGGTCGACGGCGCCTTCGTCTTCTCCGTCCGCTTGACCACAGTAGCCTTGTACTTCTTGTAGATCAGCTCCGAGATCTGAGCATTGGCATTGGGGTTGAAGTCTGCCGGCGCCCCGTAGTCGACAATCAATCTGTCGAGCACCTCGTTCATCTTCTGTGTGAATACCGGGCGCAGCTTCTCGACTTTGGCAGTGTCGATGTCGATGCCCCGGTACTCCTTGCGCATCAACACGCCATAGAGGCGCTGCTCGACGGCCTCGTGGTACGCCCACAGCTCCGGGTTGCGCATCAGGTACGGCAGGATCCGCCTGGTCCACAGCAGCCAAGCGAAGCGGGCGTCCTGCTCGGTGTAGCGGGCGGCCTTGGAGAAGCTGAAGTTCTGCACGCCCTTGGCGCCGAGCTTGTCGTAGGTGTGCTCGAAGTGGTACTTGACCTCGTTCTCCAAGCTCGACTTCATCAAGGCGTTCTCGTCGACCAGACTCTGACCAACAGCGATGTCACCGTACGGGCCCGGCATGAACTCACCGTCGTAGTACTTGACGGTGGTCTTGATGTCGAACTTCAGCTCCTGGTTGACCTTACGGATGCCGGTGTCGAAGAACAGCGGGCGCAGGATCTGGAACGCCTCGACGACGTCGAGCTGCTCGGGCGGGGGTTCGTAGGTCGCCGGCACGATCGTCTTGACCTGACGCTTGGAGACCGCACCGGTCGGTGTGTACAGCCGCGGGTCGCCCTCGGCGTACACCTGCTCAGCCAGCTGACGGATCTCGTGCGCCGCCTCGATCAGCTCGCCCTTGGGGTGGCCGACGGGCACGCAGTCCGAGCGCCCGTAGGTCGACAGCCCGATCCAGATCACCTCGTTGACGAGCGGGTCGGTCGCCCGCAGTCGATGAAGCTCATACCACGCCTGATCGTCGGGCCGGCGCTGCTTCTTGGTCAGCGCGTCGAGCCGAGCGAAACGGGCACGCTCCTCCGGTGTCGGACGGTAGACCGTCTCCAGGTCGAAGACGAAGGCATCATTCCGGCGGTACTCATCGACGATGTCCCGCAGGTCGGACGCCGTCGTGATGATCACTCGCCGGTGATCTCCCGCACGACATCCTCCAGCTCCTCGAAGCTCGCGATCTCCTTCTCGAAGTCATCGAGGGTGAACTTCTCGATGGCCTCGATCTCCTCCTGCGACGGCAGGTAGTAGTCCGGGAAGTCCTCCAGGACATCCTCGTCGCGCCGGTAGTCGGTCAGCTCATAGCGAGTGTTGGTCTTCGTCGAGCCCTCCCGCTGGAGCAGGTAGTACCGGCGAGGCAATGGCTTGGTACGCACCGAACTGGCGAAGGCTTTGATCTTGTTGAACACCGTCTTAGGCGGCGTGTAGCTGTGGTGCACCGGCGCGACATCGCTGATGATGGCGATGTTGATCCGGTGCTCACCGCTGGGCTCGTCGCCGATGCCGCACAGTGGGCAGCCCTCGCCGAGGCAGGGGAACGACCGCCGGCCCACCGGACGGTCACGCTCATCGAGCCAGTGGATCAGCACGTTGGCGTACGGACGCTCGTCGAGGAACTTGATCACGGTCTCACTGTCGGCCTTGGGACGGAAGCCACGGAGGAGGTCGTTGTCGATGCCCTCGCCCCAGTCCGGCTTGTTGAGCGCTGCCGCATCCACCCGTCGCCGGGCGGCGCCACCCTTCTTGGCGGCGCTCAACTTCTTGGTCGGCCGCGGACCGTTGCCGCTGTCGGAAGGAGCCCGGGCGAACGACTTCTTCGTCGCCGCCTTCTTCTTCAGCGCGAGCTTCTTCGGCGGTGGTGTGGACTTCTTGATCGAGAGCGGCATCAGTCCTCCATGAGCTTGGTGGTCAAGTGTGTGTCAGCCGAGGGCCTTCCACGATCGTACAACAAGAGCGGTGAACAGCTTCCAGTCTGGTCGGGGCTGTTTCGGTCGGTAGGGAACGTGGGCCTCCCTGGCTGCCTCGACCACGGCCTCGATGTGAGCCCGAGTGTAGAAGCGCCGGCCGGCGGGAACCTTGCCGGGCAGCTTGCCCTGGGGCTCGGGCGCCCGGTACCGCGACGGTGGCAGGACCCGCTGGCGCTCCCACTTGTAGATCGCCTTGGTCGACACACCGAGGGCCTCGGCGAGCGCCCCGACGGTGAACACCTCGACCTTCTCGCCGTGGAGATACTTCTCGAACCGGTGCTGCGGGTTGTTGTCCCACGCCAGTTCGATGCTCGCCGGCGTCTCCGGGGGCGGGGCGCCGCGCTCGACGAGCGCCCGTCGAGATGGCACCCCGCCCGGAAAGATGACGGCATCCAGAGCATCGACGTCATCATCACTCATGACGGTGAGCATTCATCGCAGGTGCACTCCGAGTACCACGCCGTGGTCCGCGTCGGCTCCCGGTCGTTGGCCTCGTACGGGATCCCACACCGGGTCACGCCGGCGGAGCCCATGATCTCCTTCTTCATGTGCACCAGCGGTGGCCGGTCGAGCCACTTGACCAGCGGGCCCTCCAAGCCGACGCGCTCACGCTGTGGGCTTGAAGGCGTACGAGGTCTTCTCGACATAGCACTTGTCCACGACAGTGCGCGGAATCTGATTCTCGTAGGCGAGCGCCAGCATCTTGTCCTCGTCGAACTCCCGCACGATCTTGGTGCACTTCTTGAGCATCCCGAGCTTCTCCATCTCCTGCTCGGCGACATCGGTGTCGAGGAACGTGGAGGTGCGCCGCTCCCGCTTGAGATGACTGACCCCCTCGACACCTTCGATGTCAACCCACTGGTGCCCCTTGTCGTCCTCGTACCCGTTGGCCTCGACGTAGGCCATCATCGTTGCCTTCATGTCGTTGACCTTGGCGGTCAGCTGATCGGCGACGACCTTCTGGCGGAGGTACTCCGACAGGTAGCGGGGGAGGTCGTCTTCGGTCAGCTCACGCTTGATCTTCGGAGGCATGGACCGACTGTAGCAACTACACGCGGGACGTCGAGAGGAACTCCGTCAACGACGACAACGACAGTGAGAACGAGCCCCGAGAGTCGTAGTGACCGTCGAGGAAGGCGTCGGAGATGCCCCGCTTCTGCTCGATCATCTTGTGCATCCGCTCCTCGATCGAGCCCCGGGCGACGAGCACGGTGAGGTTGACGTGCTCCCACTCCGAGCTGAGCCTGATGATGCGCGACTCGCGCTGGTCGAAGTTGCCGCCGGACCACGGCAGGTCAATGCTGATGAGATGGTTGGCCTCGGGCAGGTCGACGCCGTACCCGCCGGCGTCGGAGGACAGGAACAGCCGGGTCTTGGGGTCGGACTTGAACCGTTGCATCGACTCGTTCTTCTGCCGAGCGTTCATGTCGCCGGTGAACTGCACCGACTTGGCGATGCCGGCGGTGTCGTCCTGGACGAGATCGAGCAGATCCTTGAACGTGGAGAACGCAACGACCTTGGCCTCGGGGTGCTCGTCGAGCGCCGACTGGAGCAGCTCGGCGAACAGCGCCCGCTTGGTCGACACCTTGGGCACGTGGTCGAGGAGCCCGGACTGGACGAACTGCTGAGCCAGAACCGACCCGTCACCACGGCCGCGGGCGTACTTCTCCGCCGACACCCGGATCAAATGCGGGTCGTCACAGATGAACCGCAGCATCAACATGCCGGCCATCACCTCGCCCCGCATCTGCTCCACCGCCGGGTCGTCGATGTGCCCGTAGTGAGCAAGGATGTTGAAGCTCCCACCGAGCACCTTCTGGGCCTCGGCGAGCTTGGTCAGAGTGTGATCGCGGGCCCGGTTGTACAGCCGCACCTCGGACGGGGAGAGATCGAAAGGCACCACCGATGTGAGGATCGCCGGCAGCTGATCGGCGACGTCGGCACGGGTCTTGCGGTACATCACCTCGGACATCCGCTCCCGCAGCACGTGGAGGTTGCGGTAGCGCTTGGGTCGGTTGTAGTCATCACGGACGATGAACGTCTTCTCGAACACCCGGGGGTCGCCGAGCACCTCGGAGTCGACGAACTCCATCTGACTGAACAGCTCCTCAGGGCGATTCAACACTGGTGTACCGGTGAGGGCGATGCGGAAAGCGGCACGGTTGCCGAGGAACTTGACGTACCTGCTGCGCTTGGCCTTGGGGTTCTTGATCGCCGTCGACTCGTCAATGACGATGTAGTCGAACTCCATGTCCCGCACACTGACGGCGTTGACGGGGGACTTCTTCTTCGGCGCCCAGTCGTGCACGATGAGGTCATAGTTGATGATCACGTAGCGGAACCTGGGAGCCCAGCGATAGAGCTTGGCCCGAGTCTCCGGCGGGCCGTCGATGACCAGTGCGTTCTGCCCGGTGAAGCGCTTAATCTCACGCTGCCACTGGTACTTCAACGACGCCGGCACGATCACCAGCCCGGTGGACAGCTCACCCTGGTCGTACAGCTCCTCGACCGCCATCACCGCCACCAGCGTCTTGCCCAGCCCCATCGTCAGGGCAACGAGCCCGTTGCCGCGCTCGACGACGAGGTCCTTGGCCTCCTCCTGGAAGAGGAACGGGGTGACCGACTGGATCACCGGCGCAGCAGCTCCTTGTCTCGGTGCGTCTTGTGGCAGTGGTGGAACACCCGCACCGTGCACGCCTCCGGGTAGTGCGATGGTACAACAGCGGTGACCAAGCAGTTGTCGCAGTAGAACTCGACCTTGCCGAGCGGTGGGTACGGCAGGTATTTGACCTTCGTCACAGCTCCTGGAGCGAGCGCACGATCCCTGGCGGCACGGGCAGTGGTTCGGCTGCGGCGAGCCGGAACTGCGCCCCGGACAGCGAGCCTGGGTCCTCGCCGCGGGCTCCCGGTGGGTAGCGGTAGTACAACGCCGGGCGACCATAGATGATGCGCAGCTGATCGGCCACCGACGCCGTGGCATCCCAGCCGGCGCGGTCGTTGTCGTAGGCGAGCACGATGTGCTTGTAGCGCCGGCAGACCATGTGCAGCTGGTCGCTCGACATGGCAGCGCCGTAGGTGGCCACCGAGGAGAGCCCGTGACGGAGGAACCGGGCGGAGTCGAGGGGGGACTCGACTACGAACACCCGGTTCCCGGTCGATTGTTGCAGCCCGAACAGGGAGCGCCGCTTGCGCATTCTCGGAGGCACGTTGTTGAAGTACCCGGGCCCCTTCTCCTGCCACCCGAGGAACTCCCCGTGGAAGCCGAGCACCGGGATCAACCACAGCCGGCGAGCCTCGTCCCAGCGCAGATTCAACCGCATCGCCACGGCCTTAGTCAGGTGCCTAGTTTGCAGCTGCTTGTGCGGTGGGTAGGGGTTCTTGTTGAAGGCGTACTCGGAGACGTACGGATCGACCGCCTCCTCCTCTCCTTCACTCTCTCCAGCACGAGTGAGGCGGTCGGTCCGACGTACAAGGACGGTGAACTCGAAGTCGTCCAGGTCGATGTCGGCTTCGAGATCGGAGACCAGCCGGGCCAGGTTGCCCCGCCAACCGCAGGTGAAGCACAGGGCGGCGCCGGATTCAGCGTTCATGTAGAAGCGAGGGTGCGACTGGGCCCGACCCCGAGTCAGGTGGTGCACCGGGCAGAAGCACTGGATCTCGTCACCGGATGCGCCGACGATCTCGACGCCCAGTGCTTCGAGGGCGTACTCGACGGGGGTATCAGTCAGTGACATTGCTGCTCTCGAACTCGCCCTGGAAGTTGACGACCTCGTTGTCACCAGTGGTGTCGGTGACCCTGCCGTCGTGGAAGTCGATCTCGATGGTTCCTTCGGCACCGAGCGAGTTGCGGGAGGCGACGACGCGCATGTTCGAGGAAGGCTGGGTGTGGTCCGGGCGCCAGACCCCGAGCACGGTGTCGGCGTCCTGTCCGAAGGCGGACGTGTAGCCGAAGCTGAACAGGGTGACGCCCCCACTCTTGGTCATCTTCGATTCCAACACCTGGGTCGTGGCGAAGATGGCGAGATGATGCGAGCGCGCCAAGCGCTTGATCGCCCGAGAGATGTTGGTCAATGCCTGAGGCGAACCGTCGGACTCACCGTTGTCGTCATGCATCAGGTAGAGCCCGTCGACCACCACCACGGTGGGATGGTACTGCTCAATCTTGGCCACGATCCCGGACAGGAACGGGTTGTTGTCATGGACGAAGTACAGCTCGCCCCCATACTCCGCCGACTCCTCGATGAACGCCACCAGCTTGCGCCGGACGGTCTCGGCATGCGGGTTGTCTCGCAGCCCCTCCTTGATCAGGTTGAGGTTGACGCCGGCGCCGAGCGAGAAGCGCCGCTGCTTCTGCTCCTCGTTGGACATCTCGTGGCCGACGAACAGGACGCGCTCACCCTGGGCGTGGGCCTGCATCGCACACCACAGGGCGATCGTCGACTTGCCCGACTTCGGTGGGCCGCCGAGGATGTACAGCTGCTCGGGCTGCATCCCGCCGGTGACACGATCGATGAAGTCGATGCCGGTGCGCACACCGGTGACGGACAGCGGCTCCTTGGTCATCACGTACTCCAGGTAATCATCGGCGGTGTCAGTGACGGCCTCGACCGTCGACTCGGCGGTGTCGGTGACGATCTCGGCCGCCATCGCCACGAGATACGAGGCCACCTCGGTGACCATCCCGGGACGATCCTCGGGAGCGACCTTGGAGAGGTGGTCGACCGACTCCTTGAGCCCGTCTGACAGCAGCAGATAGCCCCGCTTGCCCCGTAGCTCGGCCACCAGTGCCCCCAGAGGCTCACCATTGGGCTCCAGACGGCCGTCAGGGAAGCGTCGGGCGAACGCCTCCTCCGTGGGCACTTCGCGGTGCTGCGCCCAGTACGTGCGCACGTAGTCCCACGAGGCGAGCCCGCGCTCGGAGGCGAACCAGTCGTCCTTCACGCCGGCCTCGATCACGGTGACGATGTCACCGGTGTCGATGATCCGGGCGAGGAGCATCATCTCGGGGTCACCGCTCACGGGGCACCACCGATCTGCACCCGGTGACCGCGCATCCCCCACAGCCGCTCCAGGCGGTCCTCGTCGGCGTCGTACACCGAGTGGATGCTGCCGTCGGCCATCAACGCAGCGCGGGCGTCGTCCTCACGCTCGAAGTGTTCATAGCGGAACACGTAACGGCCGAAGAGACGATCGACGTGCTCGATCAGGGCGTTGAAGATCTCGCGGTCACCGAACCCCCAGATCGCCGTGCGCACCGAGTACATATAGCCCTGCTGGTTGATCCACCGGCCCATCAGTTCGCTGACCCGGTACTCGGCGACGACATCGGCGGTGGTGAGGGTACGCATCCGCCACCGCCGCCGGCGCGAGTTGCCGAGGTACACCAGCGTCGGTTCGAGGATCACGACGTTGTAGGTCTCGGCGCCGAAGTCAGCGATGTCGTTGTCTTCCATCGAAGACCACACTTTCGTGCTCGAACAGGCGGAGGAGAGCACCGCGTTCGCCGAAGCTGGACGCGCTCTCTCGCATCTGACCCCCATTGGCGGTGGGGACGGTGACCACAGTGATCAGGCCGGCGCTGGTGCGGTGCCGGAAGATGGCGCAGATGTCGGGCACGGCGAAGTCCCGGACATCGTCGATGTTGAACTCGACGATCGCCAGGACCTCGTAGACGTAACGGATGTGGAAGTCCTCGTCCTCCGCCGTGTACACCTCGCTGGATGCCGACGCCGACTCCTCGGCGTTACCGTGGGTGATCAGCCGATCTCGGATGATGTTGTCGGTGTAGCGCTGGGTGAAGGTGTTCCAGTCGTACCAGGCAACGGTGAGCCCGTGCTTCACGGCGTTGCGCAGAACTGCAGCAGCAGTGTAGTTGGTGGCGTCACCGATGAGCACCGACAGGTACTCGCCGCCGACACCGTCGGCGAGCGAGTCGACGTACCAGTCCCGCACCCGGTCGATCTCGGTGAACTGCGAGCCGGCGAACGTGGCCTGGCACAAGGTCCTGGGCACGCCGACGGCTTCGAGCACCACCGGAGCCCGGCCGAGATCCCAGATCTGCTCCCCCTCATCGTCGTACACCCGGTTCCCGTAACGGTCCGTCTCGTACAACAGCTGTGACTGACTGGACAAGCGGATCCGCCGGGCTGACCTGATCTCCTGCGGAGTTGGTTTCATCGTCAGTACCTCAGTTGTTCCGGCCGCAGGCCGGACTGTTTATCAGTCTTCGTGCAGCTCAGTGCGAAGCACTGAGTGGAACGAAGTGGTTGTGGTCCTTCTTATAACGCGAGACCTCGATCCGGCATCGGCCCAGGTCAGGCACCAGATTTCCGTTCACCGGCGATGAGCCTCAAGGTGGGATTCCCACCCTGCGAGGGTTTCTTTCCCACCCTGCCAGGGTGGGAAACCCACCCTGAGTTCTGTCTTCTTTCTACACCGTCGATGTACGCATCAGCCACCGATTTCAGACGATCTTTGTACGATCCGCGTCCACGCCCCAGCGCCCGTTGATGCAGCAGATCAGCGACTGCGCCATCACCGTTGCACTTCTGCCATCTCACTGCGCCCACGGTACGACGGACCAGATACCGCTGCCATGCCAGCCGGCAGGCAGCGATGAACTTCGTCGTCAGCTCGACGTAGGTCTGACCATCGCCGTTGACGCCGCGGTCGATCCAACCCCGTTCCTCCAGCGAATGGAGGGCGTGTTTCACAACGACAGTGCCTCTTTCGATGAGGCCGCCCATCGCGCTGGCGAAGTTGGTGCCGGTGTACATCGCCCAACGCAGGTCGTAGCCCTCGAAGAGGAGGAGGTTGGTGATCTCCCGCTCGATCCCTGTCATCTTGAGTCGCTGCGCCTGCTGGCGTAGATCATTCAACATCTTCAGTGTCAACGTTGGACGAGCAGGCTCGAACGGTGGTACCTTCGGCATCACCTTCTCCTTCTGGATCGTTGGGGTTGGTACTGCCAGAGGCCCTGTCGTGAACGGGGCCTCTGTCGCGTGTGGGACCGTAGTTGGTCAGCGTTGCCAGTCAGAACGCTCTGATTGGCCCTCCAGAGGCCCTGTGGCGGGCGCTGGGACCTGACTGGTCCATCGAGCCCAGGTGCCGGCATACGTGCGCCACAGGTCGTTGTGGTACACCCTGGCGGGCCCGTAGATGACGGCGGTGGCGTAGACCTCGAACGACAGGGCGAGCTGCTCGTCGGTGAGCCCCTCGTCGAGCCGGCGCCGGCGGAAGGTGTTGAACTCCTGAGGTGAGACGGTGCTCTTCAGGACACGCCCCTGGACAACCTCGGCCATGACCTCCCGCCAGTGACGGTGAAGTGCCTTCGCCGACCAGCCGCGGTTGCGCCCGAGCTGGACGGCGAGGGACTCCAACACCTCTCGTCCGCCGTGGCCGCCGGGGGTGTCCCAATCGTCCCGAAACGACCGGGGCATCAGCCAGCGGACAGCGCCGTCGCCATCCTCGTGACGACAGCGTCGGCGATCCGTGCGACGTCGCTGTCGCTGAGGGCGGTGACATCCCCGTTGCCGGAGACCTTCCCCGCAGCTGTCTTCTTGACCGCCCCGGCGGCCTTCTTCGCCGGCGGCGTGGGCGCCGGCGGAGCCTCTTCTTCCTCTCCCAGCAGGGCGTTGATCAGTGGCTCGCGCCGCATCTTGGCGTAGCCCTCGATGCCGGCCGCCTTGGCCAGCGCCTTGATCTCGGCGATGCTCTGGCCCACCAGCGACTCGCGGGTGAGCCCCTCGGACTCCTCCTCCTGTTGCTCCTCGGCCTCGTCCTTCAGGTCCTGCAGGGCGGTGGCCAGCTCGGCCCAGGTGGGGTACTCGTTCGGATCGACCCCGACTTCCTCGGACGCCTCTTCGAGCAGCCCCTGCGCCTCCTCGGCGTTGTCGTGCTCGGAGTCGTCGGCGATCTCGCCCAGCTCGGCCAGGCTCAGTTCGGTGGTCTCATCGTCTGCCATGTTCTCCTCCTCGGAGTGGTTGTCGTATGCGGGTGGGTCGTCCCCTCGAAACAGGATCAGTGTGAGACCTGCTTCAGCGAGATCGCGGATCTCGGTCCCGTTGTCCTTGGCCTTGGCGAGCGCCCTCAACACGTCCGTCTTCGGGGTCTGGTCCCCGACGAGAGCCAAGATCTTGCCACCATCTGCGTGGTGCATCATCTCTACCACATCGAGCATGAACGATGGTGAAATGGTGAACTTGTTGGGCTCGACGTCGGGCGCCCAGTTCGACGCCGGCGTGACGATCTCGTGGTACACGTCGTTGTGCACGGCCCAGTCGAGCACGGCGGTGTGGACCTTGGTCCCGCCGGCGCGCACAGCGATCGTGATCCAGAACTCACCGTCGGGTGTCGAACGACGATGTGCCTCCAGGAGGTCACTGAGCGTCGCCCGGACGAGCTTCGGCGACGCCTCGACATCACCGAAGATTCCGTACGCTGTCATTGACCTTGCTCCAAGGGGGTGCTGTGGGCTCAACGCCGCCGTGGTAGAGAGGGCCAGACACTAGCAGCGACGATGAGTCGGTCAATGAGGACCGCCACGGCCATGGCGAAGTCGGCGAGGGCGAGACCCGCGACGAGGTACGTGAAGCTGAACTGACCCATCACGAGCAGTGTCGTGACCACGGCGCCGACCTGGGCGAGGGCGATGAAAGCGTCGTTGAACGTGACCCGGAGGAACTCCCAGCGGTTGAGGAACGTCAACCAGCGGGCGACGACGAACGCAGCGGCAGCGGCGGCGATGGCAGGCACACCGTTGTTCTAGTACAGGCCTCCCGCCGCCGTGCGCAGCACGAACGCCGAGCCCATCGGCAGCAGCTCGTTCATCAACGATCGGATCCGGTCGCTGCCGCCGGGATCGTTGATGAAGCTGCGGTAGTTCTGGTAGTAGACCGAGTACGTCTCGTACGGCTTGTCCAAGAAGAAGTAGTCGCCGTAGGCGCAGTCAACGTCGTTGCCGTCGAAGTAGGGCCCGGGCACCTGGGCGTTCTCGATCAACGCCTGCTGGAGGTAGGCGGTGTAGGGGCCGGTGCCGGTCGTGATATCGGGACCGGGTTCACCGGTTTCGGGATCGATCGGCCCGGGCTCGGTGACCACCGGCGAGCCCCGTGTCTCGATGATGATCCGGGCGAAGGTCGCGTTCGGTGGGACCAGGACGCTGCGTAGCTCGTAGCGGTACGGAGCGTCGGTCATCGTCCATGCCTTGCCGTGGACGCTCTGTTTCACACCGTCGATGGACAAGACGTACTGCGGGCCCTCGTCGGTGAAGAACTCGGCGGTGAACATGATCGTCACGTTGGGCACCGTCGCCCACGAGACGAAGGAGCAGCAGATCGAGTCGCCGGCGACGACGGGCACGAAGTGCGACTGCACCTGGGC
>JALDXR010000549.1:0-3019 GCA_032154865.1 Nocardioidaceae bacterium | reverse complement strand
GTGTCGGTGACCTGCTCGGCCGGCACGTACGTCCGGGCGCTGGCCCGCGATCTCGGCCTGGCGCTCGGCGTCGGCGGTCACCTCACGGCGCTGCGACGGACCCGGTCCGGAGCGTTCACGCTGGACGACGCCAGGACGCTCGACCAGCTCGCCGACCGGTGGGAGCTGCTGTCGCTCGCGGACGCGGTCCGGCGCAGCTTCCGGTGCCACGAGCTCACCCCCGATCAGGCGGCGATGGTCCGGCACGGACGGGCCCTTGCCGACACCCGGCTTCCGGCCGCCGGCCCGGTCGCACTCGTCGATCCGGCGGGGGAGTTTCTCGCGCTCTACGAGCAACGCGGTGCCGACGCGCGAGCGATCGCCGTCTTCGTCGCCTGAGCACGTCGAACGCTTCCTAAGACCGGTCTCACTGAGGGCTCACTGCCACTTCATGGCCGCTTATCAAGGTGGATCCAACAACACCGAACGGGTCGACACCGGCCCGGAGCGAAGGAGTGACCATGAAGGCACTGATGCGTACCGGCATCGCCACTCTCGCGACGAGCGTGGGGGCCGGCCTCGTCGTCGTGGGAGTCGGCGCCGCGAGTGCGAGCAACGACGACCAGACTTACGCCAAGCGTGAGGACAACGTCAAGGAATGGATCCTCACCGCCGACGACGATGACGACGACGACAACCAGCGCCTCAGCGGTACGAACACCCGTACCCGCACCGGCGCCAACGGCGGCACCCACACCCGGACCCGGTCGAAGGCGAGCCGTGGAACCCAGCACAGCCGAGAGAAGAGCGGCCGCTCCGGCGACAAGACCGGCAGCCGCCACACCCGGATGAGCCGCGACCGCGACCACAGCCGGGGCGACAAGAGCCGCGACTGGACCCGCGACGGCAAGGGCGGCCCGACCCGCGACTTCAGCGCGAACCTGACCAACGACCGCTCGCGCAACGACACCCGCGGTCGCTGATCCAGACGCTCGGCCCCGTGCGGCCGAGCCGGCCGGGTGGGCGGCGGTTCCAGATGCCGCCATCCATCCGGCCACCCCTGACTTCGAGAGGAGCCGTCATGACCGACCCGTCACCCGTCTCGTGGGAGCTGGCGCGAGGCGACGAGATCGTGCCCGGACTGACCGCGATGAAGCTACTCGGTGGCGGCTCCGCCTACGAGGCGTACCTCGCGTTCGACCAGAAGCTCTTCGCGCCGGTGGTCGTCAAGGTGGTCCGGCCCGACCAGATCGACGACGACTCGACGCTGCGCGGCCTGGAGCGCGAGATCGATCTGCTCCAGCTGCTCAACCATCCCGCGATCGTGCGAGGCTTCCGCGCCTCGATGGAGCTGCCCCGGCCGTACGTGATGCTCGAGAACCTCGACGGCCCGCGGCTGTCCTCGCTGATTCGCCGGCACGGCCCGCTGCCTCCGCAGCAACTGCTTCCGTTGGGCATCGAGCTGGCCTCGGCGGTCCACTATCTCGGTGAGATGGGCGTCGTGCACCTCGACATCAAGCCGAGCAACATCATCATGGGCGCCCCGGCCCGCCTGATCGACCTCAGCGTGGCCCGGCCGATCGAGCGGGCCGAGACGCTCACCGCGTCGATCGGCACCGACGCCTACATGGCACCGGAGCAGGCGGAGCCGTCCCGCGGCCACCGGCCCGGCTACGCCTCGGACATCTGGGGCATCGGCGCCACGCTCTTCCACGCTCTCGCGGGCTACCGGCCCTTCGAGCCGGGCTCCGACGCGGACGACGCGACCGACGAGGAGCGCTGGCCGCAGCTGGTCGACGAGCCGATGCTGCTGCCCGAGTGGGTGCCCGACGAGATCGCCAAGCCGATTCTCACCTGCCTCGAGCCGGACCCGGACCATCGCCCGACGCCGGGGGAGCTGGCCGAGGCGTTCGAGCCGTTGATGGGCGCGCTGCCGAAGCCCCGGCTCGGGGCCTGGAAGCCGACTCTCACGGGCTAGCCCCGCAGCGATGCGGCGACGGTCAGCCGAGGCGGTAGCCCATGCCGCGTACGGTGCGAATGACGTCGGAGCCGAGCTTCTTGCGGAGATAGCCCACGTAGACGTCGACGACGTTGGAACCCGGGTCGAACTCGTAGCCCCACACGTGCGACAGCAACTGCTCGCGGGACAGCACCTGCCCCGGGTGCCGCAGGAACATCTCGACGAGGGCGAACTCCCGAGCCGACAGCTCGACGGTCCCGCCGTCCCGGGTCGCCTCGCGCCGGTGCAGGTCGAGCCGGACCCCGAGGTGTTGCAGATACCGCTGGTCGCCCTTCGCGCCGGCGGAGTCGGTGTCGGCCTTGTCGCGCAGCCGCAGTCGTACTCGCGCCAGCAGTTCGTCGAACCGGAACGGCTTCGGCATGTAGTCGTCCGCGCCGCCTTCGAGACCGCGCACGGTGTCGGTGACGGAGTCCCGCGCTGTCAGGGCGATGACCGGGAGCTTGCTGCCGGCGCCACGCAGCTGTTCGAGGAGGTCGAAGCCATCGAGGCCGGGGAGCCCGATGTCGAGGATGGCGAGGTCGAACTGCCCGGACAGCGCGTGATCGAGCCCCTCCCTGCCGTCGCCGACGATCGTGGGGGTGAAGCCGGCCGACCGCAGCCCCTTCGCGACGAACGAGGCGATCCGCGGCTCGTCCTCGATGACCAGGATGCGCTTCACGACGACACCTGCAGCGGAACCGTCGCCTCGGAGGTCGTGCCGCCTCCCGGCTGCGTCCAGGTCAGCCGACGCGGCAGGATCAGGGTGAACGTCGCGCCGCGATCCGGGACCGAGTCGACCGTGACCCAACCGCCGTGCGCCTCGCTGATGGCGCGCACGATCGACAACCCAAGACCGGAGCCGTCGGATTCGTTGTCGCGGCCGCGATAGAACCGCTCGAAGAGGTGCTCCTTGTCGACCAGCGCGATGCCTGGACCGGTGTCGCGCACCCAGAGCCGGACCGTGCTGGCGTCGATCCGGGAGCCGATCGCGATGGTGTCGGACTCGTCGGTGTGCCGTACGGCGTTCTGGGCGAGCTGCAC
>JALDXR010000083.1:0-10154 GCA_032154865.1 Nocardioidaceae bacterium | reverse complement strand
GCGGGCCGCCTCCTGCACCTCTGGTCCGGAGACGATGCGGTAGGACGCGGGGATCCGGGTGAGCTGCTCGGCGTACCACCAGGGATTGCTCGTGCTGCCGACCAGGCGGGTCGTGTCCGAGTCGATCGCGTCCAGCCGCCCGAGAGTACGTGGGATGCACCGGGCGACGGAGTCCAATCCGGCGTCGATGACGACCTCGACGTCGTACTCCCACCCGGCGGCGAGGTGGGTCTCGAGCTCCGCGACCGGATCGAGGCCGGTCGGAGGGCGGAAGGTGTCGTCGAGGACGTCCACGGCGCGGACCCGGTCGATGCGATAGGCCCGCTTGGCCCCGGCGTGATGCGACCAGCACAGCAAGTACCACCGGCCGTGGCGTACGACCGCCGCCCACGGGTCAACCACCATCGACCACTCCGAACCCGCCTCGGATCGGTAGTCGAGTCGCACCTGGTAATGGTCGGCGCAGGCTTGAACCAAGGTGGTGGCGGTCTCGGGATCGGGCCGGACGGCGGAGTGATCGGGCGCGGGCGCGGTGGTCAGGCGGATCGCCTCGGCCTGCCGCGCGATCGGTTCGGGCAGCGCACGGAGGAGCTTGCCGAGCGCGCTGCCCACCGGATCGGCGGCGTCCGCGGGGTCATGGTGGCCGTCCTGCACGGCCATGACGAGGCCGAGCGCCTCAGCGGTGTCGAACATCAACGGTGGCAGCCGGACGCCGCGGCCGACGCGATAGCCGCCGTAGCGCCCCCGTACGGATTCAATAGGGATGCCGGCCTCGCGAAGGATTCCTACGTAGCGCCGAGCGGCCCGCTCCGAGACAGCGAGCTTGTCGGCGAGCCGGTCCGCGGTGATGCCTGGGCTGCCCTGGATCAGCTCGAGCGTCAGCAGCGCGCGTGCTGTGGGACTCGCGTCAGGATTCACATCGTCCAACCGATCCGGAAGTGGAACGTCCGGAATCGAGCGTAGCCCGCAGGTCAGACCAAAGCTCTTCGGCGGTCAGAAGTCGATCCGGACGACGGCCCGGCGCAGCGTCGGACGGATCACCTCGGTGAATCCGGCGTCGGCGTACACACTCTCGGTGCCGACATGGCGTTCCTCGAGCATCGCGTTCTCGCTGGTAATCGGGTACGCCTCGAGCGCCCGGGCGCCACGCTCGCGGGCGAAGTCCACCGCCGCCCGCACGAGAGCCCGGCTGACGCCACGCTTACGGAAGCCGGCCCGGGTGAAGAGGCAGGTCACTGCCCAGACGCTCTCGTCGGTCTTGTCCTCGTCGCGCCCGTCCCACGGGACGCGGAAGACGCGCACCAGGCCGGGGTACGCCGGCCGCGGCTCGACCGCACACCAGCCGACCGGCTCGTCGCCGAGGTAGGCGACCAGGCCGCTTGTCGTGTCCGACTCGGGGTGGCCGCAGTCGGTCTGCTGACGCAGCCGGAAGGCACGCTCCTCGGCCGGAAACGAGCCGAAGGACTCCTTCGGGTGCAGCTTGTAGCGCTGGCACCGACACCGGGTCGCCGGACCGCGTACGCCGAAGATGGTCTGCAGGTCGTCGCAGCTCGCCTCGTTGGCGGGCATGACCGAGATCGTCGCATCCCCATCCGTCATGAGCCCGATTCTGCCGCGTGATTCGCCCCCCGATCGCCGGGACGTCCCCTACAGTCGGCGGATGGAGCGCACCGAAGCGGCAAGAACCCGGCAGTCCGACGAGGACCGGCGGTCCTGGTTCGAGCGATTCGTGGAAACGGCGTACCAATGGGTCAGCCGGGCGCCGTTCTTCTTCGTCTGTCTGGCGATCGTCGCGGTCTGGTTGGTGAGCGTGCCTCTCTGGGCCGATCTCAAGTCGTGGCAGGTCGCGATCCACACCGTCGCCAGCGTGATCGCGCTCTTGCTGCTCGCCCTGCTGGAGAACTCCGGACGGCGAGCCGACGAGGCCGCGCAGGAGAAGCTCAACGTCATCGCCGAAGCGTTGAGCGACCTGATGGAGTCGCGCGCGAGCGAGGACGCGAGCCTCCAGGCGTCCGTTCAACGACTGCGGGAGGCCGTCGGGCTGGAAGCGCGGCACTGACCAACCCCGCTCGCGGGCGCCTGACCGGCGACGTGATCCAGCGCACACGCATCGTCCGCCCTCTCCTGGAAACAAACCGGACAAAGGAGAGGAGAGCGCAATGAGTAATAAGGACAAGCTTCAGCACAAGGCCGAAGAGGTCATCGGCAAGGCCAAGGAGAAGCTCGGCGACAAGACCGGCGACCGCAATCGCGAGACCGAGGGCCGGTGGGAGCAGACCAAGGCCGACCTGAAGCAGGCGGGCGACAAGGCCAAAGACGCGTTCGGGAAGCACCGCAAGTAGGGCGGCCGACCGCTCGGCGAGTTCTCCGCCCCGATTGGGACCTTTGGCCTTGTGCATCCCATCTCACCGAACGTAAAAAGGCCGCATCCGCCGTGGGTAAGAGGCGCTCCTGAACAGGTGTGCTGAACAGGGGGTTTCTCGATCACGGCCTTTTGTCATATCGGCGATTCGCCGTCTCGGAACGGGGTCCGGCGAAGCGTCTAGGCAGATGCGGTCTCGGGAGGTGGACGATGGATGGTTCCACGCGGGTGACGGGGAACTCCAAAGGGCTGCTGCAGCGACGGGCCGGACTCATCGCATGGGTCACGGTGCTGACGGTGGCGGCCGTGCTGGATGCGGTGTGGCTGAGCAATGACGAGGCCTCGCCCAACTATCCGCTGGTCATCGGCCTCGGCCTGCTCGGCGGCTTGGGGCTGGGCCTGCTCATCGCGTACTTGTGGGATCGCCACGCCGGGCGGCTGAAGCGACCCCAGGACATCGAGGAAGCGACCGGGCTGCCGGTGCTCGGCGTGGTCCCGGCGATGCACCTGAAGGGTGCCGATCGGGTCGCGGCGCAGGCGAGTCATCCGGTCGAGGCGCCCCAGGCGTACGGCATCCTGGCCGCCGAACTCGCGGACGCGTTGCGTAAGCGCGGCCCGAACTGCCTTCTCATCACCAGTCCGACCCGAGGGACCGGACGGACCACCACGGCGGTCAACCTGGCGACCCAGGTGGCCGAGGAGGGCCTGCGGGTCGCGCTGGTGTCGGCTGACTCAAGCGGCGCGGGCGTCGACGAGGTCCTCGATCTCGAGCAACAGCCCGGACTCGCCGAAGTGCTGGACGGGTCGAGTTCGCTCAGCGCCGCTCTCCAACCGGGTGGCGTCAAACGGTTGAGCGTTCTCACCTCCGGTGGGTCGTCGAACGAGGACCTCGGCCAGCGAATCGACCAGCTGGCCCGGCTGCTGGATCGGCTGACCAAGCAGGTCGACCTGATCGTGATCGATGCTCCGCCGGTCCTCGGCGACCTCGAGACGGTCTTGCTGGCCCAAGACGTGGATCTGGTGCTCCTCGTCGCCGACGTACGGCATGGCAAACGCTCCGAGGCGACCGCGGCGCTGTCGTACCTCGGGCACGTCCGGGATCGACTCGTCGGCTGGGTCGCCAACGACCCCGGCCCCCGCCGGTCCCGCCGTCCGCGCACCGTCCCCGTCCGCGCCCCGGCCCCGACCCCGACGGCCGAGCCAGTGGCAGAGCCGGCCGCGGATCCTGCGGCGGAATCAACCGAGCCCGCTGCCGTAGCAACCGCGCCGGCCGCCAAGCCAACCGAGGAGCAGACACCGCCCGTCGCCGAGCCAGCCCCGCCAGCCGACGAGCCAGCCCTCGCGCCAGCCGCACGAGCTGCCGAGCCAGCCGAGGAACCGGCTCCGGGTCGATCGGTGCCGGCCTGGCTGGCCGCCGCCGTGGCAGCCACCCAGCTCCGGCTGCGCCGAGGTGGCCGCGCGACGGCCAGTGCGATCAGCTCGGCGTCGGATTCGGCGGGGCGAGCCGCTCGTACGGCGCGGGGCAAGCTCGCCTCCGCGTCCTCACTTGGCGCACTGAGACGTCATCCGCTGGCCGGCGTGATCGGCTCCGTCCTCGCGGTCGCATTGGTCATCTCGACTGTCTTGTGGCTGAGCTACGACGACCCGACCGACGCCAGCCACACCTCGGCGCCGGCACGCGACACCTCCGTCGTCCTGACGGCCCCCTCGTCGAATGCGGCCGCCGTGACCGCTGCCATGAAGCAGTGCCGGTCCACCTGGGATGCCCAGGCGGCACCGCTCGCCACCGCGGCCGACTCGATTGATCAGTGGCAGGTGCACATCGACGCGATGAACCAACTGGTCGCCGGCAAGATCACCCTGGCCCAGGCCAACGCGTTCTGGGAGAAGACCCGGATCAAGGCCGCCGACAAGGTGAACCGATTCCAGACCGCCGACAAGACCTACACCACGGGTAGGCACGCGTGCCAGAAGCCGGAGGGAACTCGGGTCGACAATCCGGCTGTCCTCGCGCTGATGGCCTGTAAGCGTGCGATCGATCAGCGCGACGACGCTCTCGGTGCCGCCCGCGTCGCGATCGGCACCTGGCACCACCACGTGATGGACATGAACATGGTGCGGGCCGGCACCCTGTCGCCGACTCGGGCTGTCAAGCTCTGGAACCAGAACTGGCGGATCGGCGCTGCTGAACTGGACGACTATCGGACCCAGTTGCGACAGACCAGCAACCTGAGCTGCTGAATCATGCCTTCCGACCTGCGGGTACGGCGCCGCCGAAGCCTCGCGAAGACGATCTGTGACAGCCAGCCCCTGATGCAAAACGGGTCATCCGGTCTAGGCTGCGTGAGATGACGAAGCATATGGAGAGGGACAGCGGAGACAGGAGGCATTCGGACAGACGTGGAGACACTACAACGGATATGACAAACCGGCCGCAAACGCGCCGGTGACGTCAATCAACCGCCACCGCGGGAGCACCCATGTTCGTCTCCATCGCCACCAAACCAGGCGAGCCGGATCGTGAGAACGAGGATTTCTTTGCGGCGACCTCGAACGTCGCTGTCCTGCTTGACGGGGCAGCGGCGCCGATAGACGCGGAGAATGGTTGTTCGCACGGAGTTGCCTGGTTTGTCCGACACCTCGGTGTCCGATGCCTCGAGGCCGCTATCGACTCGACAAACACGCTGCCCGACGTACTCAGGTCGGCCATCATGCAGGTGTCGGCCTCGCATGCCCACAGCTGCGACCTGTCGGCCGGTTCGCCGTCGAGCAGCGCCATCATCCTGCGCGAGCAGGGCGACCGGCTCGAATACCTGGTGCTGGCCGACTCCGTACTCGTGGCGAGAGGGCAAGCCGGAACCCGGGCGATCACCGACGATCGGGGGACCGTGCTCGCCGACCAGTACTCCCCACTGCTCGCGGTCGTCGGAGAGTCGGGCAAGACGCACGACGTCGCCCTCAAGACCTACGCCCAGATGATGAGCGAACACCGCAACAGCCCGGGCGGCTTCTGGGTCGCCAATACGGACCCGGATGTCGCCGGTCACGCCCTCACCGGAGTACTCGGGCGGGAGGACGCCCAGATCGTTGCGCTGCTCACCGACGGTGCCAGCCGGCCGGTCGACCGGTTCGATCTGCTGAGCTGGGACTACGCGATCGAGGAACTCGCCGCGGGTGGGCCTAAACAGTGGCTTCGCCGGGTACGTAGAGCAGAGCAGGAAGACCCGTTCGCCGAGCGCTGGCCTCGTACGAACGTGCACGACGACGCGACGGCGGCGATCGTCCTGCCAGAGTGGGTGTAGGTCGGGATCCGACCTAGCCCGCCCGGAGGCAGTGGTCCCGGAGGCAGGGGAACTGGGTGGTTTCGCTGGCCTCTGCCTACCCTGCGTCTGGCACGCACACAAAATCACGAAGGGTGATCCATGTCAGGGGAGCTGATCGGCGGTCGCTACGAGTTGCGGCGACCCGTCGGACGAGGCGGCATGGGAACGGTCTGGCTCGGAACGGACCAGACTCTGCATCGCGACGTCGCCGTGAAGCGGATGGGTTCACTGCCAGGGGAGGATTCGGCGGGAACCGCTCGGGCCATGCGCGAGGCGCGATCGGCGGCCGCGATGAACCATCGCAACGCGGTCTCGGTCTTCGACATCGTCGACCACGAGGACGCCCCGTGGCTGGTGATGGAGTACTTCCCGTCCCGCACCCTGGCCGACATCATTCGCGAGGACGGGCCGCTCCCCCCGGACCGCGCCGGACACATCGCCGCGCAGGTCGCCGACGCTCTGGCCGACGCCCACAAGCTCGGCATCATGCACCGGGACGTGAAGCCGGGCAACATCCTGGTCGGTGACGGCGACCACGCCAAGATCAGCGACTTCGGCATCGCCCGGGCGGAGCTCGATGCCACCTTGACCCAGACCGGGATGATGACCGGCACCCCGGCCTACTTCGCTCCCGAGCTGGCCACCGGCGACGATCCGACGCCGGCATCCGACGTGTGGGCGCTGGGCGCGACCATCTACGCCGCGGTCGAGGGCGACCCGCCGTACGGCACCCAGGGCAACCCGCTGCAGTTGCTGTCCCGGATCGTCCAGGAGCCGGTGCCTCGCCCCACCCACGCGGGCCCGCTGCTCCCGATTCTCGGCGAGATGCTGAGCAAGGATCCCCGGTCGCGACCGACGATGCACGAGGCCGCCGAGCAACTCGCCGCCCCGCCGACGGCCACCAGACTCGTCGAAACGCCGGACCGTACCCGGGTGGCACCGATCCCGCCGCCGGCCTCTCCGACGGGTGGCGCTCCATCGGAGAGCACGTCCGGCAGGGGCCGGCGGCTGGTCCCGCTCGTCCTGGCCCTGCTGGTCGTGCTGGCGCTCGCCGCCGGCGGCTGGGCACTACTGCGCGGCGGTGGAGGAGACGACGACACCACCTCGCCCGAGCCAGCCGGACATACCCAGCGAGCGGAGAACAACCAGCAATCCGACAACAACAGCAAGCCCGACGACTCGCAGTCCAGCGAGACGCCGCCGACTGAGTCGCAGCCGACGCCGGACGAAGGTGAGGAGCCGTCCAGTGGCGACCCGGCGGCGTTCGTCACGCAGTACTACGCCCTGATGCCGGATGACACCGACACCGGATGGTCCATGCTCGGCGGGGCACTGAAGAGCGGAGGCAGGAGCAGCTATGAGGCGTTCTGGGGCGGCATCGACGGCGTGACTGTCAGCAACGTGACCACCGAGAGCCCTACCAGCGTCGTCTACGACATCACGTACGACCAGGCGAACGGCGGCTCGTCGTCCGAGACCAAGCGGATCACCCTCGAGAGGCATGGCGACAGCTACGTGATCGTCGGCGACGATTCGGCCTCATAGCGGGCGGTCGCCTCGATACCGAGAAGCCCACGAGCATCCGACTCGGGACCTACGGCACTACCTCGACGCCGGTCCACCGACTCTCCTAACACGATGAGCGAGTCCACCGCCGTCTCGGTGCGGGATCGGCTGAGCATCGGTGCTCCGGTCGATCTACGGCCCAGCCCTGGGTTCGAGACGCCGGCCGTCCACGTCGACGGCTGGAGTTCGGACCGGAACCTCGACGCGTCGACGCTGATCGAGCTCGTGACGCTGCCCCCGAATCACCCCGAGTGGACGCACCGCCCGTTGTGGCTCGCCGGTGCTTGCATCGTCGGACCTCTGGATCTGGAGGGCGCCAGCCTCACCCGTGCCTTGCGACTCGAAGACTGCCTTTTCGAGCAACCCGTCATCCTGCGAGACGCCATGGCCGGCACCATCGAACTGTCGGGATGCCACATTCCCGGCCTGGATGCCCAGAATCTCCAGACCCATGGCGACCTGCGGCTCGATCGTGGCTTCGCCGGCAGCGGTCAGGTCGTCCTCGCGGGAGCCCACATCGGCGGCCAGCTCAACTGCGGAGGAAGCTCCTTTGCGGCCCGGGACGGACCAGCGATTCTCGCCGACCTCCTGAAGGTCGATGGCGGGATGTTCTGCAACAAGGGATTCACGGCGACCGGCGCGGTCCGGATCATCGGCGCCCAGCTCGGTGGACAGTTCAACTGCCGTGGCGGCACCTTCACCAACCCCGGTGAAACCGCTCTCGAGGCCGACAATCTGACCGTCGCCGGCAACATGCTCTGCACCAACGGCTTCACCGCCAACGGCGCCGTACGCCTCGCCGGCGCTCACGTCGGCGGTCTCCTCAGCTGTGGTGGCGGCACCTTCAACAACCCGAGCGGCCATGCGATCGACGCGTCCAACCTGTCCGTCGAGGGCAGCATGTTCTGTAACAACGGGTTCGCGGCATACGGAGCGGTCCGGCTCTACAGCGCCGAGATCGGCAGCCAGCTCAACTGTGACGGCGGCACCTTCACCAACCGTGGCGGCGTCGCGCTCAACGGCGCCAATCTGCGCGTCAACGGTGACATCCGCTGCGGCGAAGGATTCGCCTCGGAGGGCGAGGTCAACCTGATGTACGCCCACATCGCGGGACGGCTCGACTGCACCGCCGGCACCTTCAACAACCCCGAGGCGACCGCCCTCGAGGCTCAGCTGCTGCGCATCGACGGCGACCTGTTCCTGCGGCTGGGATTCAGCGCGTCCGGCACGATCAGCCTGGTCGGGGCCAAGATCGGCGGTCAGGTCGTCTGCGTCGGCGGATCGTTCGAAGCGCCCGCTCCGGCCTTCGCACTCGATCTGGAGCGATCCGAGGTCACCCAGGCGATCTACTTCCGCCCGACCAGCCTGTCCGGTCGGATCAACCTCGGCTTCGCCTGCGCCGGCGGCTGGTACGACTCACGAGCGACCTGGCCGGGCAGGATCAGACTCCGAGGATTCAGCTACGAGACCATCGAGGCCGACCCGCCGGTCGAGATCGGCCAACGCCTCCAGTGGCTGCGCCGCGACCTCGACGGATTCTCCCCACAGCCGTACGAGCAACTCGCCTCGGTGCTACGTCGCCAGGGCAACGAACAGGACGCTCGCACCGTACTGATCAGCGCCCAATGGCGACGCCGGCTCTCGGTCAACAGTTGGTACGACCGGGTGCTGTGGCCGGTTCGGTTCGTCTGGAGCGTTCTGCTGCGGGCCACTCTCGGGTACGGCTATCGGCCCTGGCGGATCCTGATCCCGGTCGCGCTGCTGTTCACGTACGGCTGGTGGTGGTTCGATCGAGCCGAGGAGAACGGTGACCTCGTCCGTGCGCGCGGAGTCGACCCCGACGTGGCCTTCAACGCCGGTCGCTACACGGCCGACCTCCTGATACCCGGCGTCAGTCTCGGCGAACGCGACGACTTCGTCCCGCTCGGCGACATCGCCTGGTGGAGCACCCTCTACACCGTCGCCGGGTGGGCACTCGTCGCCATGTTCATCGCCGGGCTCGCCGGCGTGTTCAAACGCCAGTAACGGATGCCGCGCTCGCGGGGTCGCCCAGAGCATGTGCGGCGAGTTCTCAGATCCCTTGTGGATAAGGCGTTTCGCGGTGGGTTGTGTCGGTTGATGGTGCTAGATTCGTACATGTGATCGAGGGCAGGGTTCGTGAGCTGGTCGCCGAGGTGTCGGCAGCCAGTGACACCTGGACTCCTCGGGAGCGGATCGATGCGATCGCCGAGTTGGAGGCCGCGGTCGCGATGCTGCAGGCGGTGTCGAATCTGGAGGCGGTGGCCTATGTGGAGCGGCGGCGCGCCGCGGATCGGGCCGCTCGGGTCGGCACCGGGACCGCCGGTCGTGGGGCGCCGGTGGAGATCGCGATGGCCCGCGGGGTGTCCCGGGCCACGGTCGACTACCAGCTGGCGTTCGCCCGCCAACTCGTCGACGACCACCCCACCTTGCTGGCGGCCTGTCTCGACGGACAGGTCGCCCAGTCCGCGGCGAAGCACATCGTGCAGGCGGCCGAGCCGCTCACGCCGGACCAGCGACGCGGCATCGACGGTGAGCTCGCCGAGTTGGCCTGTGAGCTGACGCCCGGCGAGGTCCGCACAGCCGCGCACCGCAAGGTCACCGCAACCGACCCGCAGGCTGCCGCCAAGCGGGCCGAGCGGGCGCGGGCCCGCACGGCGGTGCGGGCGATCCTGCACGGCGACGGCACCGGCAGCCTGACCGGGCTGCTGCCCGCCGAGCAGGCGGTCGCCTGTTGGCAGAGGTTGGACCACGACGCCCGTGGGATGCGAGCCGACGGGGACGAGCGCTCGATCGACGCGCTGATGTGCGACCTGCTGGTCGAGCGGGTCACCGGCCAGGTCCAGGCCACGAACCTCAACCTCGAAGTCGGCGTCGTCGTCGCC
>JALDXR010000548.1:0-3026 GCA_032154865.1 Nocardioidaceae bacterium | reverse complement strand
GGCGTGTCGCGCGTTTTGCCTACCCCCAGCCGTGCGGTATCGCCCGTTCGGCCTGCGGATCATGAGGGAACCTCCACGACGACGTTGGTTGCTTTGATGCTGGCGGTGGCGACCCGGCCCACCTCGAGTCCGAGGTCGTCGGCGGCCTCCCGGCTCAGCAGCGACACGATGCGAAACGGGCCGCAGCACATCTCGACCTGCGCCATGACCTTGTCCTTGGTGACCGAGATGACGATCCCGCGCATCCGGTTGCGGGCGCTCATCTGGCGCGGCCCGGCGCCGGTGGAGGGGAGATGTGCGTTCTCGGTCGCCAGCCGCGCCAGATCCCGGCCATCGATCGCGAGTGCACCGGCCGCGGTCCGGGTCGGCATGTACCGGCCCTGGTCGGCCCATCGGCGCACCGTGTCGTCACTGACCCCGAGCAGTTCGGCGGCATCGGCCAGCCGATAGGCTGGGGCCGCAGGTTCGGTTGCCATGAGCGGCATTCTAACCGCATCTGCGGATCTCAGAGTGGAGACGGGTCCTCGATTACGGTGCGCGGTACTGCTCGGCCCTGAGGTCGCCGGCCGCGAGCGTACGACGTCGAGCGGCCCGCCGGGTCTTGCGATTGGCCAGCGGCCGCAGGGGGCCGACCAGCCGCGGTCCGGCCAGCCGCGTCTCGAGCCGGCGGGCCTCCCGCTTGAGCGGCTGGGCGAGGTACTCCCCGAGGATCACGCCGGAGGCCAGCGCGACTCCGATGCTGGCTGCGCTGAGCAGTGTGAACAGGCCGTACAGGTTGCCCTCGTTGAGCAGTGCCAACAGGCCCTCGTAGATGATCAGCCCCGGCAGCAGCGGGACGATGCCCGACACGACCACGACCAACGGTGGCACTCGGACCCGGCCGGCCAGGCTGTAGCTGACCACGCCGACGACGAGGGCGGCGGCGCCCGAGGACAGCGCCGGACCGATCTCCCATTGGACGCTGGTCTGATAGACGAGCTGACCGACGAGACCCGTGACGCCGATCGGGACCAGGGCGCGCAGCGGCGTGTACGAGCCGTACGCGAACGCGATCGCCACGATCGAGCCGCCGAGCAGCGTTGTCGGCAGCTCGGACCAGGTGGTTCCGGTGGACGAGACGAAGATCGCGACGTCGAGCTTCTGGCCGAAGGTGAGTCCGATGGTGACGCCGGCGATGATCCCGCCGGTGAGCAGCAACACCTCGAACATCCGGGCCGACGCCGTGACGTAATTGTTGGTCAGCGCGTCCTGAACCGCACCCACGAGTGCGATGCCGGACAGCAGCAGGATGATGCCGGACGCGACGATGAGATCGGAGTCCACTGGGGCGTCGAGGGCGTGCAGCCCGAGCGCGACCGCCGTCGCGATCAGCGCTCCGAGCACCTGTTGGTAGAACGCCGGGATGCGGCGGCGGGCGAGCAGCCGTCCGACGATGTCGATGCAGACCGTCGTGACGAACGTGATCGCGATGACGAACGGGCCACCGCCGAGCAGCATCGCGGCACCGCCGGCGAGCAGCCCGCTCGAGCCGGAGACGGCCCATCGCGGGTACGGCCGGGCGATCGACGTCACCTCGTTGAGCCGCCGACTCGCATCCGTACGATCGACTCGACCGGCGGCGAGGTCGCGGACGAGGTGGTCCACCTCGGTGAGCAGCGCGTAGTCGTAGCCGCGGTACTGCACCACCCGCATGTGCGTCTCGGGCGGCGCGTCGGGTGCCGACTGGTACGAGACCGAGAGAGTGGTGAAGTTCACGGCGATCGTGCAGCCGCGTAGCCCGCAGGCGCTGGTGACGGCGAGCATCGTCGCCGCGACATCGGAGGCGCCGGCACCGCTCGACATGACGACCTCGCCCATTCGCAGGGCGAGATCGATCGCGCGATACACCTCCCGCTGTTCGTCCATCGGTCCAGGTTGACGACAATTGACTCTGTGAGCCAACCCCAGTCCGGCCGGCGGTCGCGCGGCATGTCGTGGCGCTGGTCGGACGTGGTCCGTTCCCTCGTCATCGTCCTTCTCGTCATCGGTGCGTTCGCGCTCTACCAGAACGTGCTCAGAGACGACCCCGGAGACCCCACGCCGGCGGTGGATTACCAGACCGCCGTCCAAGCGGCCCGCCAAGACGCCGGCTATCCCGTACTCGCTCCCACCGAGCTGCCGGACGGTTGGGAGGCGACCAGTGTGCGCTACACCCCCGCACCGGAGTGGGGCTGGCACGTCGGCGTCATCACCGACGACGAGGAGTACGTCGGACTCGAGCAAGCCGTGATCGCTCCGGCGGACCTGATCGAGTCGGCGGCCGAAGGGACCCAGCCGGCCGGCACGACCGAGATCGACGGGATCGAGTGGCAGCTGCGTCGCGACGAGAGCCGTGGCGAGACGACCCTGGTGCGACAGCAGGGGAAGGTCACCACGATGGTCACCGGCTCGGCGTCGCAGGAGACGCTGGAGGACTACGTACGCAGTCTCGAGGGCTGAGGCATCAGCTGTTGTCCGCGATCGCGTAACTCACCAGGACGGCGTTCGCACCGATCCGGCGATGGTCGACCAGGCTCAGCCCGGACACCGGAGCGTCGAAGAGCGGCGTTCCCGCGGCGAGCACAGCGCCGCCGACCAACAGGTGGATCTCGTCGACAAGACCGGCGCGGAGCAGCGGCGTCCATGTGGTGCGGCTTCCGAAGGTCAAGATGTCGTGTCCGGTCCGCTTCCTGAGGCCGGCGACGTGGGACTCGGCCTCGGATCGGGGCACGATCGTGGTCGTCTCACCCCACGGGGCCACCTGATCCGGGGTCAGCCGGTCGGAGATCACGACCTTGTCGATCTCGCGGTAGATGCGGCCGACCTCCTTCTGTTCGTCCGTGGCATCGGGGTTGTCGACCTGAGCCGGCCAGAAGCCCATGAAGCCCTGGTACGACGTCGCGCCGAGCAGGATCGTGTCGGCGGCGCGCATCCGCTCGACGTAGTACGCGTCGAACGCCATCTCCATCGGCACCGCCATGACGTCGCCGCCCGGGCCTGAGTAGTTC
>JALDXR010000547.1:0-3029 GCA_032154865.1 Nocardioidaceae bacterium | reverse complement strand
AAACCGCCGTACGAGGACGCTGACGCCCTCGATCTGATGCGGGCCGACGCCGACCAAGTGGAGCTGGGGCCGGTGGCCGAGCTCCAGCCCATCGGGCGCGACGAAGCCCAACTGGCTGAGGGGTTCGACGTGCCGTCCGGCGCGGTCGACCTGGGCGGCCGGCTACACGTCTATCTGGACTGAGGGCTCGCGCCAGCTCAGTGGAACGAGTCGCCGCAGGCGCAGGAGCCGGTGGCGGTCGGGTTGTCGATCGTGAAGCCCTGCTTCTCGATGGTGTCGACGAAGTCGATCTTGGCACCGTGCAGGTAAGGCGCGCTCATCCGGTCGACCACGACATGAACCCCGCCGAACTCGCGGACGTCGTCGCCGTCGAGTGACCGCTCGTCGAAGAACAGCTGGTAGCGAAGCCCGGAGCAGCCACCCGGCTGGACGGCGATCCGTAGCTGCAGGTCGTCGCGGCCTTCCTGCTCGAGCAGACTGCTGACCTTGGCGGCCGCGGCATCGCTCAGCGTCACACCTTCGGCGCCGACCTGCGTGTCGCCTTGAACCGTCATCTCTCGCTCCCGATCGGTTGGGACCAAATGTCGTGCCTTCGACCAGTGCAACACGGCGTTGCCTGGAACATTCCCATGATCGCACAGGGACCCAAAAACCAGTCACCGTGACCACGTGCGCGCCACACGTTGCGCCAGGGCGGCCAGGCTCGCGGCCGGCTCGGCGAACGCGGCGTCTCGGCCCACGGCGTCGACCACGGAATAGGCCGATTCGACGCCCATTGCCCGCATCTCCCGGGCTCCGACCTCGACCTGGCCCGCCAGTACGACACAGGGCCGCAGCGCCCGGCCAGCGATCTCGGCGACGCCGTAGACGACCTTGCCCGAGCGGGAGGTGAAGTCGTAGGTCCCTTCGCCGGTGAGGACGAGATCGCAGCGACCCGCCTGGTCGGCGAGCCCGACGACCTCGGCGACCAGGTCGATCCCCGGGGTACGGGTGCCGCCGAGCACCAACAGACCGAAGCCGAGTCCACCGGCGGCACCGGCACCGGGCGCATCGGCGAGCCGCCGTTCGGCCGGCGTGGCCCCGAGGGCGGCGACCACGAGCTCGTCCAGGATCGCGTCGACGGCCGCTCGGCGCTCGTCGGGGAGACCCTTCTGCGGACCGAAGACGTTGGTCGCGCCGAACATCCCGAGCAGCGGGTTGTCGACGTCGCTGGCGAGGACCAGCTCGGCTCGGCCCAGGCGTGCCCGTGCCGGCGCCAGGTCGACCGAGGTCACTCCCTTCAGTCCTTGCGGACCGGCCGTCAGGTCACCGTCGGCGGTAGCGCCCAGAGCCGCCCACATGCCGGCACCCGCGTCGTTGGTGGCGCTGCCGCCGAGTCCCACCACGATCCGATCGGCACCGGCGTCCACCGCGACCGCGAGCAGTTCGCCGACGCCGTACGTCGTGGCGAGCTCCGGCTCCCGCTCGGCGGCCGGGACCAGGTGGAGCCCGCAGGCCTGGGCCGACTCGACATAGGCCGTGCCGTCGGCGACCAGGACACCGGCCGGGACCGGCTGGCCGAGTGGGCCGCGTACGGTCGCGGCGACGAGTTCGCCCTCGACTGCCCTGTGGAGCAGGTCCAGGAAGCCCGGTCCGCCGTCGGCCATCGGGCACAGGACGAGCTCGTCCTCCGGCGCCTGTCGCCGCCAGCCCGCCGCGATCGCCTCGGCGGCCTCGAACGCGCTGAGGGTGCCGGCGAACTTGTCGGGGGCGACGACGACTCGCATGGCGGCCATCATCGCGGGTCGAGTAGTGATGCGGCCCGACCGGCCTCGGGCTACCTTGACGCGGTGCGAATCCGACCCTTGACGATCGGCGACGTCGACACCGCCGAACGGCTGACCGACGACGTGTCGTACGCGCTCGACTCGGCCACGCACCGGATCGACCGGCCACCGCCGAGCCGTCGCGGCGCGACCCGGAGCGGACTATGGAGCCGGCGATGCGCCCATCTGGTCGAGCACGACGCCGGCGGCTGCTGGATCGCGGAGGACGACTCAGGGCCGCTCGGCATCGCCACGTCCCTGCGCCGCGAGTCGTGGTGGGGGCTGTCGAGCTACTTCGTCCTCCCGGATGCGCAGGGCACCGGCGTCGGCAAGGCGCTGCTGGACGCGGCGTTGCGGCATGCCGAAGGCACCGATCGCGCGATGATCTGCGCCTCGCACGACCCGAAGGCGTTCCGGCGCTATCGGCGGGCCGGCTTCACGATGCACCCGACGATGGTGACCTGGGGAACGGTCGACAAGGCGGCGATTCCGGGGCTCCCCCGGGTACGCGACGGCGCGGCGCACGATGTCGACTGGTTCGACGACGTCGACCGGCGTACGCGGGGCGCGGGCCACGGCGTCGACCATGCCGTGATCGGCGAGCAGTACGACGTGGTCACGATCGACGACTCCGCCGGGCGCGGCTACTGCTACGTCGGGCAGGCCGGCGGCGCGTACCTGCTGGCGGCGACCGATCCCGAGACGGCCGGCCAACTGCTGTGGGAGTCGTTCGCCCACGCCTCCGACGAGCCCGACGAGCTGTTTCGCTACGCGACAGCCGAGCAGGAGTGGGCGGTCGACATCGCCCTCGCGGCGCGCCTCGAGATCCACGGTCTGGGCTTCCTCGCGTACCGGGGCATGCCGCCCGCGATGCCCTATTTGCCGAGCGGGCACTTCATGTGAGCCAGGAAACGGCGGACTGGGGCCGTGACACGATGGAATGAAACGTCGCACCCCCGAACTTGGAGACGATGTGACGACCGTCGACCTGCCACTGCTCGTCCTGGGAAACGGCGACGACCCGCGCTCGGAGCGTGGCGTCCGCTGCCCCGGCGACCTCCCTCCGGCGTCGGACCCCGATCTAGTCGAACGGGCACGAGCCGCGAAGGCCGCGCTCGGCACCAAGGTGTTCGTGCTGGGTCACCACTACCAGCGCGACGAGGTGATCCAGTTCGCCGACGTGACCGGCGACTCGTTCAAGCTGGCCCGCGAGGCGGCGGCCCG
>JALDXR010000546.1:0-3031 GCA_032154865.1 Nocardioidaceae bacterium | reverse complement strand
CGAACAGCTCCTCGATCTCCTGCGGCGTCAGCACCGCGGTCGGCTCGTCGAGGATCAGCAGCTCGGCGTCGTTGAGCAGAGCCTTGAGGATCTCGACGCGCTGCTCGACGCCGACCGAGATGTCGGCCACCTTGGCGTCGGGGTCGACCTGAAGACCGTAACGCTCGGACAGATCGCGTACGAGAGCGCGTGCCTTGCGCCGACTCAAGACCCCAGGGACGCCGGTCTGCTCCCGGCCGAGCGTCACGTTGTCGGCGACGGAGAAGACCGGCACGAGCATGAAGTGCTGATGCACCATGCCGATGCCGGCGTCGATGGCCTCGCCGGGGCCCTTGAAGTGCACCGGCTCGCCGTCGAGCCGGATCTCCCCCGCGTCGGGGTCGAGCAGGCCGTAGAGCACGTTCATGAGCGTCGACTTGCCGGCGCCGTTCTCGCCGAGCAAGGCGTGGATCTCACCGGGCTCCACCGTCAGGTCGATCCGATCGTTGGCCGTGAAGCTGCCGAAGCGTTTGGTCAACCCCTCGATCTCGAGTCTCATGGGCACACTCCCTTGTGCTCACCGACGGGCAGACGCGCCGGAAGGGGCAGTCAATGCTGCCCCTTCCGACGCCTGCGTGCCATCACGGCACGAAACTACTGCACCGGTTGAGCCTTGGACTGAATCGGCACGGTGCCGTCGATGATGTCCTGCTTGAGCGTATCGATCCCGTCCTTGAGCTCCTGGGGGATCTCGCCCTCGAGATCGGAGCCGTAAGCCAGGTCGGTGCCACCGTTCTCCAGCGTGCCGACGTACGGCGTGTTGTCGAACTGGCCGTGGACCGAGTCGGCGATGGCGTCGGCGACCGCGACGTCCATGCCCTTCTCCACACTGCCGAGCAGCACGCTGCAGTACTCCGGAGCGCTGACGCAGCCGTCAGTGTCCACCCAGATCGCCCTGACGCCGGCGTCCTGGGCCGCCTGCAGGCCACCGAGACCGGCCGGACCGGCGACCGGGAAGATCACGTCCGCACCCTGGTCGATCAGGCTCTGCGCGGAGGTCTGGCCCTTGGTCTTGTTCTCGAAGTCGTTGGTGAAGACGCCCTTCTGGCTGGTCTCGTCCCAACCCAGGACCTGGACGTCGGTGCCGTTCTGCTCGTTGTAGTACTGCACGCCCTCCCAGTAACCGTCCATGAAGATGGTCACGGTCGGGATCTCGATACCGCCGAACGTGCCGACGTACCCGGACTCGGACATGCCCGCCGCGAGGTAGCCGGCGAGGAAGCTCGACTGGGCCGTGTTGAACCCCAGGCCCCGCAGGTTCGGCGGCGGCTTCTCGTAGCCGTAGTCGACGATCGCGAAGTCGACGTTCGGATTGGCCTTGGCCGCGGCCTCCGTGGCCTCGCCAAGCAAGAAGCCGACGGTGTTGATGATGTTGCAGTTCTCGCGGAGCAGTGCGTCGATGTTGTCCGCGTACTCACTGTTGGACTGCGACTCGACCTGGCCCGCCTCGGCAAGCCCGAGGTTCTCGGTCGCGTCAGTCATGCCCTTCAACGACGTCTGGTTGAACGACTTGTCATCGAACCCACCGGAGTCAGAGACCATGCACGCCTTAAAGTCCGGGTTGCTCTCGGTCTGGGTCGTTTCCTCGTCGGACCCGCTCGAGCTGCTGCCGCTGTCGTCGTCCTTCTCGCCACAAGCCGAGATGATGAGCACGAGCGCCCCCGCGATCGCAGCCATGCGTGCCGTCTTCTTCACGGCGCCTCCTTGTCACTGGATCTGCTCACGGACAGCCAGCCGCGAGTTTGACAGAGCGCACTTTAGTGCCTCGAAGGTCCCGCTCCGCCAGAGACCAAAGGCCCCGTCGGCCACTCGATACGGCTTTGTGACCTGCGCGCGACGAGGGCTTCAGCCCAATGCCGACAAGGCGGCCGTGGCCAGGACTTTTGCCCCTACCGTGATCGCGCGCTCGTCGACGCGCAGGCTGCCTTGGTGGAGCTCGTAGGTCGGGCCGCCGGGCGTCCGAGTGCCGAGCCGCGCCAACGCGCCGGGAACGGACTCGAGATACCACGCGAAGTCCTCGCCACCGAGGCTCTGAGCAGTCGTCGCCGCGCCTTCCGGGCCGACGGTCGACTCGACCGCGCGTCGGAGCGTCTCGGTCGCGATGGCGTCGTTGACCACCGGCGGGACCCCCCGAACGTAAGAGACGTCCGCCGTCACACCGTACGGAGCCGTCAACTCGGCCACGAGGGCACGCACGACCCGCTCGGCCTGATGCCAGGCGCCGATGTCGAGCATCCGCAAGGTGCCGGCGACCTCACCGGCGATCGGGATGACGTTGGGCGCCTCACCGGCGTGGACCCGTCCCCACACCAGCGTGGTGCCGGCCCGCGGGTCGAGCCGCCTCGACAAGGCGGCCGGCAACTGCGTCATCAGCACGCCGAGTGCGAACGTCAGATCCTCGGTCAGGTGGGGACGTGACGTGTGGCCGCCACGTCCGCTGAGCCGGATCGACACCATGTCGGCCGCACCGGTGATCGCGCCCTCGCGAAGGCCCACCTGGCCGACGTCGAGCGTCGGATCGCAGTGGACGGTGAAGATCGAGGAGACGCCGCGCAGGCCGCCGTAGTTGATGACTTCGGTGGCGCCGCCGGGCATCATCTCCTCGGCCGGCTGGAAGATGAGACGTACCCGGCCGGGCAGCGCTCCGGCGGCGTCGAGCCGGCCCAAGGCCAGACCGGCGCCGAGCAGCGCGGTGGTGTGGACGTCGTGTCCGCAGGCGTGCGCGACACCTTCGATGCCAGACCGCCATGGGTCGGTCGTGGTGTCCTCCACCGGAAGCGCGTCGAGATCGGCCCGGAGCGCTACTCGCCGCCTCGACCCGTCAGCCGGACCGAGGTCGGCGATCAGCCCGGTGGTGGGGAGGCGCTGGAACTGTACGCCAGCGGCATCGAGCTCGGCCGCGACCAGCTCGGTGGTGTGCTTCTCCTCCCATGCCAACTCGGGGTGCGCGTGAATCTTGCGGCGCAGCGAAATCAACGATGGCGCAAGGTCG
>JALDXR010000545.1:0-3034 GCA_032154865.1 Nocardioidaceae bacterium | reverse complement strand
ATTACCACGTTCTCGTGGTGTCTTGGCACTCTGCACGGCGTCGACACCATGCAGACTGTCGACGTACCACGAGAACGTGGTAAACCGACGGTGTCCCGAGGAGGACGAGTGAGTACGGCGGCGATCGTGCCCGCGGCCGGCGGCGGCGTACGTCTCGGCGCCGAGCGGCCGAAGGCGCTGGTGCCCCTGGCCGGCGAGCCGCTCGTGGTGCATGCCCTCCGGGCCCTGCGGGCCAGCGAGGTCGTCGACCGGGTCGTCGTGGTGGGGCCGCCGACCGCGCTCGATGAGTTGACCGAGGCGATGCCGAGCGACTGGACCGGCTGGGCGAGCGTCGTCGCTGGCGGCGCGGTTCGGCAGGCCTCGGTCGCGGCCGGACTCGAGACGCTGTCCGACGAACACGAACTTGTGCTGGTCCACGACGCCGCCCGTGCCCTGGTGCCGCCGGCCGTCGTGACCCGGGTCGTCGACGCCCTGCTCGCCGGTGCCCCGGCAGTGATCCCGGTCGTCCCGATGAATGACACGGTCAAGCGCGTGGGTGACGGCCGGGTGATCGAGACGGTCGACCGGACGTCGCTCTACGCGGTGCAGACGCCGCAAGGGTTCCGGCGAGACGTACTCACCGCTGCCCACGCGTCGACGACGGAGACAGCCGCGACCGACGACGCCGGACTCGTCGAGCGAAGCGGCGGCGTGGTCTGCGTCGTCGACGGCGATGCCGAGGCGTTCAAGATCACCCGCCCGCTCGACCTGGCGCTCGCCGAAGCCGTACTCAGCTCGCGTCGCCGCTGACTGGCGGTAGCGAAATTGCGAGACATACCCGGCGTGTCTCGCAATTTGCCTACCGCCACGGTCTGTCGGCCAGCCATGTCGCCCCTCAGGTCACCGGGATCACCAAGGCAGTCGCGATGGCCGCGATGCCTTCGCCCCGGCCGGTGAGCCCGAGGCCGTCGGTCGTGGTCGCCGTCACGCGCACCGGCGCGCCGCAGGCCTCGGTCAGAGCCGCCTCCGCCTCGGACCGCCGGTCGCCGAGGCGCGGCCGGTTGCCGATCAGCTGGGCCGCGACATTGCCGATGCTGAAACCGGCCGCGCGGGTCCGGCGGCTCACCTCCGCGAGCAGATCGACCCCGGACGCGTCGGCCCAGCGCGGCTCCGACGTACCGAAAACGCGACCGAGATCGCCGAGCCCGGCGGCCGACAGCAAGGCGTCGCAGGCGGCGTGGGCGACGACGTCGCCGTCGGAGTGACCGGCCGGTCCGACCGGCTCCTCCGGCCAGTGCAGTCCGGCGATCCACATCGGTCGGCCGGCGACGAGGGCGTGGACGTCGGTGCCGATTCCGATGTACGGCTGCGCCGGCGTCGGGGCAGGGGTCACCACATCGTCATCCTTCCGTACGGCCCGCAGTGTCACGATGGTGAGGTGAAGCGTGACGCCGTACTCCGCTCCGCAGCCGTCGGCACGCTCGCCGGTGTCGCCGGGTTGGCTGTCGCCGAGCTGGTCGCGGGCCTGTTGCACAGTCGGCTGTCCCCCGTCGTCGCGGTGGGTGAGGCGATCATCGAGCTGACCCCCGGCCAGGTCGCCGAACGGGCGATCGACGCGGTCGGGCAGGCGGACAAGCCGCTGCTCGTCACCGGCGTCGTGCTCGGCGTACTCATCGGGTCGACGCTGGCCGGGATCCTCGGCGCCAAGCGATGGGGTGTCGGAGCCGCCATCCTGGCCGGCATGACCGCGATCGCCGTGATCGCGGTGGTGACCAGGGCCGACGCCCGCGAGGTGGACGTGCTGCCGGTGATGCTGGGCGGCTTCGTGGGACTGGTGGTCTATGGCGGGCTGATACCGCGCGCCGTCGCCGCCTCGGATCCGGAGTCCGACCCGCTCACCAGGCGTCAGTTCCTTCAGGCGACCGGCGTCGTGCTCGCGGGCTCGGCGGTGGTCGGTGCCCTCGGACGGTGGGCGGCGGAGGCCCGCCGATCCGTGGAGCGGGCGCGAGACTCGCTCCGCCTGGCGATACGGCCGGCGCCGGCACCGCCCGCGGGAGTAGATCTCGGGATCGATGGCGTGGACCCCTGGGTGACGCCCAATGACGAGTTCTACCTGATCGACGTCACACTCTCGCCGCCGCTGGTCGAGCCGGGGGACTGGGAGCTTCGCATCCACGGCATGGTCGAGCGCGAGATGACCCTGACCTATCAGGATCTCCTCGATCGTGGCCTGACCAACGCGTGGATCACGCTGTGCTGTGTCAGCAACGAGGTGGGCGGCGATCTGATCTCGAACGCCTGGTGGAGCGGCGTACGCATCGACAAGCTGCTCGACGAGGTGGGGATCAAACCGGGCGCCGACGCGCTGCTGTCCACGTCGCACGACGGCTGGACCTGTGGGACGCCCTTGTCGGCGCTGACCGACGGGCGCAATGCGTTGCTCGCGGTCGCGATGAACGGTGAGCCGTTGCCGATCGAGCACGGCTTCCCGGTCCGCCAGGTCGTGCCGGGGCTGTACGGCTTCGTGTCGGCGACGAAGTGGGTCGTCGACTGGGAAGTGACCCGGTTCGACGACTTCTCCGCGTACTGGACCGAGCGTGGCTGGTCGGAGCAGGCGCCGGTCAAGACGCAGTCGCGGATCGACACGCCGCGATCCGGTGCCGACCTCGACGCTGGCGCGGTGACGATCGGCGGTATCGCCTGGGCGCAGCATCGGGGCATCGAACGGGTCGAGGTACGGGTCGACGAAGGCGACTGGATGCGGGCGCGGCTCGCGGCCGATCCCTCGATCGACACCTGGGTGCAGTGGGTCGTCGAATGGGACGCCGATCCCGGCGACCACACGCTGGCGGTACGCGCCACCGACTCCACGGGCGAGACCCAGACCGAGGACGTCGCCGGGGTGGTGCCCGACGGGGCGACCGGGTGGCACACCATCAAGGTCAGCGTCGCCTAGCGCGCGGCCGGACCACTGGCGGTAGCCATAGTGCGAAACACGCCGGCGTGTTTCGCAATACGCCTACCCCCAGTGAAGTGGCACGTCACCAGTTCCGCT
>JALDXR010000544.1:0-3038 GCA_032154865.1 Nocardioidaceae bacterium | reverse complement strand
CGCCCGGCCAGTTGCAGCGTTGGCTCGACCGCCGAGTGGCCCGCGTCGAGCCGGACGCCGTCGAGCGACGGCATCGCCGGGCGTACGCGGACCGCAAGGTGTGCACCGAGCAGGGTCTGGACGGGATGGGGTCGCTGTGGATGGCTGCCGGCGCGGCCGACATCTCGGCCATCGATGCCCACCTGTCCGGTCTGGCTCGCGGCCTCGGTCGCGAGGATCCCCGGACGATGGACCAGCGCCGGGCCGATCTCGCCGTCGACCTGCTGTCCGGCCGCTTCGGCGGATCGCTCGATTCCCAGCAGGCGGGTTCCGCGGTGGGAGTGGTGGTGCCGCTCCAGTCGCTGCTTGGTGTCGACGGCACTCCGGGCGAGTTGGCAGATCGGTCGGCATCGGTTCCGGCACCGCTGGCGCGACAGATCGCGGCCCGGCCGGGCACCCTGTTCCACCGGCTTCTGACCGATACGCGGGGCGATCTGCTCGACGTCACCCAGCTCGGCCGGTTCCCTTCGGAGCTGCTGGGCTTCGCCGTGGACGTCCGGGACGGCACCTGCCGCTGGCCGACCTGCACCACCGCCGCAGCGAAGTGCGATCGCGACCACACCGTTCCGGCGCCGGACGGTCCGACCACGGCCGGCAACCTGGGCAACGACTGCCGCCGGCACCATCGGGCCAAGACCCATGCGGGCTACCACGTCGACCAGCCGGAGCCCGGCACGTTCGTCTGGGAGACCCCGACCGGCCACCGTTACACGGTCGATTCCGAACCCCTGCCAGTCGGCACCTGGCCACGTCCGGTCATACCCGATCACGACACCCCACTCGCCGAGCTGATCGACCTGATCGACAGCGACGACTCCCACCCGGTCCTCGATCGATCGACGGTCCTCGACGCCCTCGGTCCTCGGGCTGGACCCGAACCACTCCTCGGCTGGGAGTCCGACCTGATCGCCGAACCCGCCCGGGCCCCTTAGGCTCGGGCCTGTCAGGACGGGGCGTCGATCTCCACCGTCCCGCCGGGCCTGGCCACGCCGATCGGACCGTCGTACGCCTGGCCGGCCCGCTGCATCGCGACCGCCGGATCATCGCCGGGCCACAGATGCGTCAGCATCAGCTCGCTCACGCCGGCCGATGCGGCCTGCCGGCCGACCGAGGCCGCGTCGCACAACAGGCCGTCGTTATCGGGAGGCTCGTCGATGTGCGTCGCCTCGGCGAGCAGCAGATCGGCTCCCGACGCGAGCTCGACCAGGGCCGGCGTGGGCCCGCCGTCGCCGGTGTAGACGATGCTTCCCGTCGCCCCGGCCATCCGGATCGCGGCGTTCGGAGCGTAGTGCGGCAGCTCCCGGGTCTGCACGTGCATCGGACCGAGCTGCCACGCCTCGCCGATGCCGAACTCGTGCAGCTCGTACGCCTCCTCGAGCATCCCGGGCCGATCCAGCGCGAGTACGACCTCCAGCGCGTCGGGCGGGGCGTAGATCGGCAAGGCCGTCTCCGCCGGCTCATCGGCCATCGCTCGCGCTCGAAGCAACGGATTGAGATCGGCACAGTGGTCCGGATGCCGATGGCTGACGTACACCGCGTCCAGCTCGGTGACGGGAAGCAGCCGCATCAGCTCGCCCGCGGTCCCGTAGCCAGGATCGATCAGCAGTCGAAACCCTGACTCCTCGACCAGATAGCCACTGCATCCCACGTCGGGCAACGGGAACGCCCCGCTGCCGCCCAGCACCGTCAGCTTCACGCGCCGAGGCTACCGACTGCGGTGGGCCGCCCTCCCGGCTGACATCCACCGCCCATTCAGACGCCGGGTTGTAACAGCCTTCGGCCGTTCCCGATGTAGACGGTAAGGGCTCCGACCGAGCACGATCCCCCTCCGGCCGGTCGGGGATCGGCCTTTGGAGGCACCGTGCATCTCGTCGCCAACGAGTACGGCAGCTGGCTGATCGACTCCGACCTGGTACGACTGCGCGCCGAGTGGATCAAGGCCTTCCAGGAGTGGCATCGCGTCGCCGAAGGCGCTCCCGAGGCCATCCTCACCGACGAGCAGCGCACCAAGCTCCGCCGTTACTACGACGCCGAGGCGGCCTACTTCATTCGCTACCGAGCGCTCGTCGACAGCCGTCCGCAGCCCGGATCCGCCAACGCCTGACCTTCACTCGCCGCGCAGCTCACGACCCAGCTGAGTCACGCGGTACAGCACGGCCCCGCCGTTACGGCTTCTTTCGGTCAGGCCCGCTCGCTCGAGAGCGGACAAATGGTAGGACACCGTCGAGGGTGCCAGTCCCGTCTCGGCCGCGATCCGGGTCGTCGTGGACGTCGGGAGGAGCGCGGAGAGAACCCGCAGCCGGCTCCCACCGAGGGCCGGGCGCGGGTCACGCATCCGGCCCGCCGACGGCGACGGGGCGCCAGCCGGAAAGGCGATGCTGGCCGCCTTCCCAGCGCAGACCTGGATCCGCAGACCGTTGTCGCCGTGCACGACCGGAATCAGCGTCAGCTCGGTGCCGTCCAGCGTCGCGGTCTCGTCGTACGGCTTGTTGATGAGCAGGGTCTCGCCGCGACAGTGCAGGTCGGTGTGCAGCACGTCCATGGACCGCGATGTGCCGGCGGTGGCAAGCCCACGACCGAAGAGGTCGGCTCGCCGGGCCAGTTGGGCGTAGAGAGCGGGCAGACTTGGGCCTAGCAGCGTGCGAACGATCACAGCGATCCCCCGGGCAGCCAATGGCGCCAACCGTCCCGCGTCGATGGCCGCGTCGACCATGGCGACGTCCCGGGAGTCGGCGCCGGGACGCCAGAGGTCCAAGTGAAAGTCCACGTCACGATTCGGCGTGCTGGCGATGGCGCGCAGTTGGCTGCCGAACGCTTCGCTCGTCCAGGGGGCATCGGTCGGAGTGGGCGTCAGGAAGTCGGGCTGGTAGCCAGTGCCGACCAGGGCACTGACCAGGCGTACTCCGGGATCTCGCTGGAGCGCGTCGAGGCCGGCGCTCGAGGCCCGAAAGGAGCCGGGACTCTGCCGAAATCGCACCAGCGCGCCCAGCCCCTCGTGG
>JALDXR010000543.1:0-3038 GCA_032154865.1 Nocardioidaceae bacterium | reverse complement strand
CTCACGGTGCCACCCCCACGGTCTGCAGTCCGGTCGTCTCGGGCAGCCCGAGCGCCAGGTTCATCGACTGGATCGCCGCTCCGGCGGTGCCCTTGGTGAGGTTGTCCACGGCCGCGACCGCGATCAGCCGGCCGGCGTGGGAGTCGAGGGCGATCTGGACATGCACCTGATTCGCACCGAGTACGGCCTTGGTCTGGGGCCACTGACCCTCCGGGAGCAGCTGGACGAAGGGCTCGTCGGCATAGGCCTTGTCGTACGCCGTCCGGATCTCGTCCACGTCGAGGTCGGCCCGCGCCGGCGCCGTACACGTGGCAAGAATCCCGCGGCTCATGGGCGCCAGGACCGGCGTGAACGACACGCTCGGCTCCGACGCTCCGGCGGCCGCGAGGCTCTGCTCGATCTCGGGGATGTGGCGATGGCCGCCGCCGACCGAGTACGCCGTGGCGCCGCCCATCACCTCGCTGCCGAGCAGGTGCGGCCGGAGCGCCTTGCCGGCTCCGGACGTGCCGGTGACCGCGACGACGACGATGTCCGACGGGTCGACCAGGTCGCCCGTGACGGCAGGCAGCAGAGCCAGCACCGTGACGGTCGGAAAGCAGCCGGGCACGGCGATCCGGCGAGTGTCGGCGAGTCGCTCGCGATGCCCCGGGAGCTCGGGGAGGCCGTAGGGCCAGCTCCCGGCATGCTCCGATCCGTAGTAGCGCTCCCAGGCGCCGGGATCAGTCAGCCGGAAGTCCGCGCCGCAGTCGATGACGAGTGTGTCGGCCGGCAACTGCTCGGCGACGCGAGCCGACTGCCCGTGCGGCAGTCCCAGGAACACCACATCGTGGCCGGCCAGTGTGTCTGGGGTCGTTGGCTCGAGCTCCCGATCGGCGAGGTCGACGAGCTGCGGGTGATGGCCACCGAGTGGCGTGCCGGCGCTGTCCGCAGCTGTCAGCGCACCGATCTCGACGGCAGGATGGCCGGTGAGCAGGCGTAACACCTCGCCCCCGGCGTACCCACTCGCTCCGGCCACGGCCGCCCGGTGTGATGACATATGCAGAAGTCTGCATGATCATGCAGTCGTGGCGCAAATCGGATTTCGGGTGCCGGACGGCGCGTACCGGCCCGGCGGTCAGCTCAGGCAGAGGCAGAACGGATGGCCCGCCGGGTCGAGGAACACCCGGAACGTCGTACCCGGCTGATGGTCGTGCTTGGTCCCGCCGAGCTCGAGCACGGCGGCCTCCCCCGCGTCGAGGTCTCGCACCACCACATCCATATGCATCTGCTGCGGAATCTCCTGCCCCGGCCACTGCGGAGCGCGGTAGTCGGCCACCTGCTGGAACATGATGCAGTTGCTGTCGTCCTCGGGTCGGATCTCGAACCAATCGCCCTCGTCCTTCACCTTCCATCCGAGCATCCGGCTGTAGAAGGTGGCAAGCGCCCCCGGGTCCGGGCAGTCGATGACGAAGCTCGGGTAGGCCGCGAAGGCGGCGAAGGCGGTGTTCGTGTCAGTCATGCCAGCACGGTAACTCCGATTCCGGACACTGCACTTCCGGGTACGCGCGGGACGCACAATAGGAACGTCTGACCATGGCCAACCGAGGAATGGGCGCGGCCCGATGCAGGCGGACTGGATCCTCGCCAAGGGCGACTTCACGACGTACGGCACGTCGCATCAGGTGGTGCTGGCGCTGCTGGTCGCCATCGCCGTTCTGCTCGTGTGGCGCGGCCGGACGCTACGGGGCACTCCCGGCGCCGATCGGCTCAGCTGGTCGTTCGCGTTGATCTACGCCGCTCTCACGCTGCCGTGGCAGATCCGCTACCTGGCCCCGTACGTCTTCAACCTGCAGAACTCGCTACCGATCCAGTTGTGCGACCTGGCCTGGATGACGTCGTTGTACGCGCTGTTCACCTATCGCTGGTGGGCCGTCGCCCTGACGTACTACTGGGGCCTCACACTCAGCCTCCAGGCGGTCGTGACCCCGGACCTGGGATCTCAGTTCCCGGACCCGCGGTTCATCCTGTACTGGGCCATGCACGGTCTGACAGTCGTCACCGCGATCTATCTGACCTGGGGTCTCGGGCTGGTGCCCCGCTGGCGCAGCTATCGCCTCGCGATGATCGTGACCGTGGCGTGGGCGGCGGTGATGTACGTGTTCAACGAGATCGCCGGCACCAACTACGGCTTCCTCAACGCCAAGCCCGAGACGGCCTCCGTTCTCGACTTCTTCGGCCCGTGGCCGTGGTACGTCCTGGTCGAGATCGGCCTGATCGCCGTCGGGTGGGCGTTGATCACCTGGCCTTGGGTTGCGCGTGACCGACCGTCCGGTCGCGCCCATCAGCAAGCGCCACCACAGCGTCGGTGAGGAGACGGCCGCTGGCGGGCGGTCACGCGCGCTGCTCGGCCCCGACCGCAGCCACGGCAGCGGCGACCGCGGCGTCGCGAGCGGCGGCTGTCTCGGCCTCGGTGAGAGTGCGGTCCGGAGCCCGGAAGCGCAGCGCGAACGCCAGCGACTTCCGGCCGGCTGGGATCGGGTCGCCGGTGTAGAGGTCGAAAAGCCGGACCGACTCCAGCAACTCCCCCGCACCCCCCCGAAGGGCCGCCTCGACCGCACTCGCCGGAACCGAGTCGTCCACGATCAGCGCGACGTCCTCCTTGGCGACCGGCATGGCCGAGATGACCGCCGGCTCGGCCAGCGGCGGCGCCGCTCCGATCAGCGCGTCGAGGTCGACCTCGGCGTACGCCGTCCGGGCCGGCAGACCGTAGGCGGTGCAGACCCTCGGATGCAGTTCGCCGGAGTGTCCGATCACCTCGCCGTCGCACACGACCTCCGCGCAGCGTCCGGGGTGCCATGGCTCGCGGGCGCCGGCGCGTACGTCGACTGCGACCCCGAGCACCTCGGCCACCCGGCGTACGAGGGCGATCGCGTCCGCCCAGACGGCGACCCGTGACGGACCCCACCAGCCGACCGGCTCGCGATCACCGCACAGGGCGATCGCCAGACGACGCGGTTGGTCCGGCAGCGCGGCATCCAGCGCGCGTAGCTCGTCGGCGG
>JALDXR010000082.1:0-10207 GCA_032154865.1 Nocardioidaceae bacterium | reverse complement strand
GTGTTGAGCGCGGCGAACTTGTTGTCGCCGACCGGGATGACGGTGCCGAAGTATTCCTTGAAGAGATCCTCGTGCTCCTTCAGCCCGGTGTCGGTGTCGAGGAAGAGGACGCCCTGCTCTTCCAGGTCCTCGCGGATCTGGTGGTAGACGACCTCCGACTCGTACTGCGCGGCGACACCGGCGACCAGCCGCTGCTTCTCGGCCTCGGGGATGCCGAGCTTGTCGTAGGTGTTCTTGATGTCCTCGGGCAGTTCCTCCCAGGACGCGGCCTGCTTCTCGGTGGACCGCACGAAGTATTTGATGTTGTCGAAGTCGATGTCACCGAGCTCCGCGCCCCACGCCGGCAGTGGCTTGCGGCCGAAGAGCTTCAGGCCCTTGAGCCGGCGGTCGAGCATCCACTGCGGCTCGCCCTTCTTGGCCGAGATGTCCCGGACGACGGCCTCCGAGAGTCCGCGCTGCGCGCTGGCGCCGGCGAGGTCCGAGTCGGCCCAGCCGTACTCGTAGCGCCCCAGGCCCTCGAGTTCGGGGTGAGCGGTGGTCGTCGTCATATGGAGACCCTCCTGGTCGTCGGATCAGATGCGGGGTGATGCGGTACGAACGTGGTGCAGACGCCGTCGCCGTGGGCGATGGTCGCCAAGCGTTGGACGTGGCTGCCGAGCAGCCGGGCGAACACCTCGGTCTCGGCCTCGCACAGTTGGGGGAACTCGGCGGCGACGTGCGCGACCGGGCAGTGGTGCTGGCACATCTGCTCGCCACCGGGGCCGGTCTCGACCGACGCGGCGTAGCCCTCGCGGGTCAGCGCCTCGGCGAGCACGCGGGGCCGCTCCTCGTCGGGAACGGCGTCGAGCATCGGGCGGTAGCGCTCCTCCAGCTCGGAGAACCGGCGCCGGGCGAAGTCGGCGACCGCGTCGTCGCCGGCCGTGTCGGCCAGGAATCGCAGCGCGTTGACCGCGAGGTCGTCGTAGGCCTGGTCGAACTCGTCACGGCCGGCATCGGTGATCACGAAGACCTTGGCGGGACGGCCGCGGCCGCGGTTGCCGTAGACCCGCTGCTCACGGGCCGCCAGGATGCCGTCGTCGACGAGGTGATCGAGGTGGCGCCGGACCGCGGCGGGGGTCAGATCCAGCCGCTCTGCGAGCTGGACCGCGGTGGACGGGCCGTGCTCGAGAATCGAGGTGGCGACCCGCTCCCGGGTAGGCGCGTCCGCGGCTGTGCCACACTCACAAGGCGGCTCCAGCCGGGCAGCCTGTCCCGCGCCGATTTCCACAACATCAGTGTGACGTTAATGCCCTTGCCTGTTCAACTAAGGCCACCCTTAGTGTCAAACCCGGCGTGAGCCGCTGGTCCGGGCGCGAGATCGGACATCAGCTCGACGAGCTCGGCGCGGCTCAGGTCGGGTCCGTCCGAGGCACCCACGGCGTCGTAGATCTCCAGCGATTGCTGCCAGGCCGCTCGCGCCGCTTCGGACCGCCCGTCGATGCGTAGAGCCTGGCCGAGGCTCTTCAGCATGACGGCCTCCTCCCAGCGGTCATCGACGTCGCGGGCCGCCTGGACGGCCTGGTGGAAGGCGTCGACCGCCTCGGCGGGGCGGCTTTCGGCCAGGTGGCACCGCCCCAGTGTGTCCAAGAAGGGCGGGATGTCGGTAGCCGGGCCGTGGCGTCGCACGATGTCGAGCGCCCGCTGGGCGGCCACCGCTGCTTCGTCGAAACGCCCGACGTCGATCAGGGCCATCGCCAGGTTGTTGGAGCTCACCGACTCGTCCTGCGGAATGTCGAGGCGGCGCTGGATCTCGCGCGCCCGCTCGTAGCAGGCGATCGCCTCCTCGGGGCGCCCGAACGTCTCGTGCGCTGCCCCGAACCCGGCCAGCGCCTGCGCCTCGCCGCGCTCGTGTCCCACCTTCGCGAAGCCGGAGCAGGCCGCCTCGAAGTAGATGCGGGCCGGATCGTCGGCGAGCATCTCGGTGAAGGTCAGGCCGAGCAGCTTCGACGCCTGCGCCTCGGCCAGCCGATCGCCGGCCTCCGCCGCGGCGCCCCGAGCCAGCTGAAGCGCGCTCGCCAACTCGTCCAGAACCCGCCGGCGGACCAGGTGATAGGACACCGCGAACGCGAGGAGGTAGGTCGCCCGGTGCCGGCCCCGGTCGGCGGCCGACCGCAACGCGGCGATCAGCACCTCCTGCTCACCCGCCAGCCAGGCCGATGCCTGCGGGGAACCGTCGAAGGTCAGCGACGGGACGACGCGATCGGCTTCGTCAATCGGAGCGATCGGCGTGATCGGCGTGATCGCCCGGCTGGCATTGGAGGCGGATCCGACGTACCAGCCGAACAGACGATCCAGCGCCGTACGCCGGTCGGCGGCCTCGTCGTGGCGCTCGGCGAGCTCGACGGCGTACGCGCGGAGCAGGTCGTGGAGCTCGTAGCGACCCGCCTTTCGCTGCTGGAGCAGACTACTGTCGACCAGCCGGTCGAGCCACCGCCGAGCCTCTGCCGGGGTGATGCCGGCGAGTGCGGCGGCCGCGGGCCGGCTGAGATCGGGGCCCGGATGGAGCCCGAGCAGGCGGAACATGCGGGCGCTGTCGGCGTCCAGCGCCAGATAGGACCAGGCGAACACCGCCCGGATGTCGGCCGACTCGTCGCCGACGTCGAGTGCGTCGAGGCGCTCCCGCTCGGTACGCAGCTCGTCGATGAGCTGGAGAAGACCCGCCCCGGGCTCGCGGCTGGCCCGCTCGGCGGCGATCGACAGGGCGAGCGGGAGGTGGCCACAGCGCTCGGCCAGCTCGGCGAGCGCCGCCGGATGGTGCCGCACGCCGTGTGCCGCGAGAGCAGCCGCCAGCAAGGCCTCCGACTCCGCGGCTTCGAGCTGGTCCAGCGCGATTCGGTGCGCACCCTCCCGGGCGACCAGCCCACGTAGCTGGCTGCGGCTCGTGATGACGGTCATCGAGTCGCCCGAGCCCGGCAGCAACGGACGCACCTGCTCGGAGTCTCGGGCGTTGTCCAGGATCACCAGTGCCCGGCGCTCGGCCAGTCGGCTGCGCAGCAGGCTGCTCCGTCCGTCCACGTCGGTCGGAATCTGGTCGCCGGCGACTCCCAGCCCGCGGAGCAGGACGTCCAAGGCACCGGCGGGCGACATCGGCGTACCGGGACCGAAGCCGCGGAGGTTGACGTAGAGCTGCCCGTCGGGGAAGCGATCGGCGGCCCGGTGTGCCCAGTGCACGACGAGCGACGTCTTGCCCACGCCGCCGATGCCGTGGACCCCGACCAGACGGAGCCGGGTCGCTGAGTTCTCGTCCGCGAGCTCGTCGAGCCTCGAGAGAGCGGCGGCGCGGCCGACGAACGTACCGACGTCGACGGGCAGTTCGCGTGGGACCACGGCTTCGGGCGGCCGGGCGGTCTCCATCGTCCTTGGCATCGAACCGGCCAGCAGGTCGGCGTGGATGCGCTGGAGCTCGGCCCCGGGATCGACGCCGAGCTCGTCGGCGATCCGCGACCGGATCGCCTCGTAGTTCTCCAGGGCCTCCGCCGACCGGCCGGACTGGGCCAGCGCGATCAGCAGTCGAGCCCACAGCGGCTCGCGCAGCGGATGCTGGGCGGCCAGCTCCTGCAGTGGCGCGACCACATCTGCGGCCTGCCCAGCGGCCAGGTCGAGATCGACCCGGTGCTCCAGCGCGGTGAGCCGGCGCTCGTGGAGGCGGGCGGCTTCGGTCTCCTGGAGCGACCGCGACCCGATGCCGTCGAACGGGGCGCCGCGCCACAGGTCCAGTGCCTCGCGCAGTCGGTCGCCATCGGCGTCAGGGCCGGCCAGCGACTCGTCGACCAGGCGGAGGAACCGCAAGGCGTCGACCCGGTCGGGTTCGGTGTCGAGCACATATCCGGCCGGCAGTCTCGCGATGGCCTCGGCACCGAGGGCGTTGCGCAGCCGGGTGACGTACGTCTGCAGCGAACGCCGGGCATTCTCCGGCAGGTCGGCGTCCCAGATCGCGTCCACCAGCCGGTCGACGGAAACGGCTTGACCGGCCGACATGGCCAGCGTCGCGAGCAGGGACCGCAGCCGACCGGAGCTGATCTCGACGGGATGGCCGTCCACCGACACGGCGAACGCCCCCAGCAGGCGTACTTCGACAGCCGACTCCCGAGCCCCGGCGACACCCATGGCCCGTCAGTGTGCCACGCCCCCGGACGGGCCGCCCGGTGTATTCGCCGTGTTAGTCGCGGCGTCCGAGCACGGCCGACGGCACCTCTCCGGCCGCGACAAGTTCCCGCAGCACCTCGGGCGTCGGACCCTTCGTCAGTCGCTCGGCGTCGACTGCGATCGCCGCGTCGAGGTCGTAGCGGGCGCGGCTGTGCTCCTGCTCGAGCCGGCTCAGCAGCTCCAGCTTGGCGTCGAGGAGCCGGTCGGCGTGGCGTACCGACGCCCGGCGGATGTCGTCCTCCGACGCGTCGGCAGCACACTCGACAGGCGCGACACCGAATCCGGTCGCCTTGGCCGAGCGCCACTGCGCGTTCAGAGAGTCGACCCGGCCGTTGTAGACGTCGATGGCGCGGCCTACGGCCCGTACCGACGTCGCGGCGACGGCGGCGGCCGCCACCAGTGCGCTGATACCGCCGTCACGCGCCCGGAGCGGGGCGTCCAACCGCTTCCCGGGCACCGGCCCGGTGGTCCCGAGCACCGGCTGGCCCGGCTCGAGAGCGGCATCGTAGTGGGAGAACAGGCCCGACATGTCCGGTTCCTTGGTCGGCGTGGCTTGCTGGCAAGGACGACTCAACCGGGACTGGGTTTCACTTCCGCTTCAGTCCGGATTCACTCCCGACGCCGAGCTGAAGCCGTCGGTCAGCGGGTTGGCGTCGCCACTTACACTCGGCCCGTGTCCACGGTCGCCGTCGCCATCGACGGCCTCGTCATGTCGTACGGCGAGGTCGCCGCCGTCGACCACCTCTCGCTCGACATCGCGCCACACACGGTGTCGGCGGTGCTCGGGCCGAACGGCGCCGGGAAGACGACGACGATCGAGACCTGCGAGGGCTTCCGGCGACCCGACGCCGGCCGGATCCGGGTGCTCGGTCTCGACCCGATCCGCCACGCCGCCGCCTTACGTCCGCGGGTCGGCGTCATGCTCCAAAGCGGCGGCGCCTGGTCCGGGGTACGGGCGTACGAGATGCTGCGCCACATCGCTGCGCTCCATGCGCATCCACTGGATGTCGACATGTTGATCGAGCGACTCGGCCTGGGCGGCACCGGCCGTACGCCGTACCGCCGCTTGTCCGGCGGCCAGCAACAGCGACTCGGCCTGGCGATGGCGGTCGTCGGACGGCCCGAGCTGGTCTTCCTCGACGAACCGACCTCGGGTCTGGACCCCCAGGCGCGACACAGCACGTGGGAGCTGATCCGCGAGCTTCGCGACAGCGGCGTCACCGTGGTGTTGACGACGCACTACATGGACGAGGCCGAGCGGCTGGCCGACCACGTCCATGTGCTCGACCACGGCCGCCTCGTCGCGTCCGGCTCCCCCGAGCAGCTCACCGCGCGGGGCGCCGAGAACACGGTCCGCTTCCACGCCCGCTCGGGACTCGACCTCGCCGCCCTCACCGCGGCCCTGCCGGAGGGCGCCCTGGTCGAGGAGTCGGCGCCCGGGTCGTACCTGATCCGCGGACCGGTCGGCACCAAGACGCTCGCCGACCTGACCGCGTGGGCGAACCGCCAAGGCGTACTGATCGAGTTCCTCGCGGTCGAGCGCCGCACGCTCGAGGACGTGTTCCTGGACCTGACCGGACGGGAGCTTCGCTCGTGACGACGTTCGCTCCCGCTCCCGGCGCGGCTCCGCTGTCCCGCATGGTCCGGACTCAGGCGGCGATGGAGACCCGGCTGCTGCTCCGCAACGGCGAGCAGTTGCTCATCGCCCTGGTCATCCCGCTGCTGGTGCTCGTCGGCGGGCTCGAGTCGGGAGACCTGGTCGACCTGGGCGCCGGCCCGCGCGTCGACATCCTGACGCCCGGGGTTTTCGCGCTGGCGGTCATGTCGAGCGCGTTCACCTCGGTCGCCATCGCCACCGGCTTCGAGCGGCGCTACGGGGTACTCAAGCGCCTCGGTGCGTCGCCGCTGCCACGGTCCGGCCTGCTGGCCGGCAAGACCGGCGCCGTCCTGCTCGTCGAGTCGCTCCAGATCGCGGTGCTGTCGGTCACCGCCGTGTCGCTCGGCTGGCGGCCCGAAGGCGGTGTCGTGGCCGTCGTGGCGAGCGTGCTGCTCGTGATCCTCGGCACAGCCGCGTTCGGCTCGCTGGCCCTCGCGATGGCCGGGACGCTTCGGGCCGAGGCGACCCTGGCGGCGGCGAACCTCGTCTACCTCCTGCTGCTCGTCGGCGGTGGGGTTGTCGTGCCGCTCGATCGCTATCCAGAGGCCGTCCAGCCGCTCATCGAGCTGCTGCCGTCGGGCGCTCTGGCCGAGGGACTGCGCGAGGCCCTGACCGGACAGGGGCTGTCGTGGATGGCAGTGCTCGTGTTGACCGTATGGGCTGCTGCCGGGGCGGCCCTCACCAGTCGTACGTTCCGATGGGAGTGACGTGACGCTCGCCCTCGATACGCTCTGGCGGCCGACGCAGCAGACCGCCCGCCGGTTCGCGTACCTCACGCTCGCGGCGAACATCACGATTGTCCTTACCGGCGGCGCGGTGCGGCTGACCGGGTCCGGGCTCGGCTGCCCGACCTGGCCCGAATGCACCGAGGGCGAGAACGGCCGGAGCGGATCGTTCGTGCCGCACGGTGAGGTGGACATCCACGGCGTCATCGAGTTCGGCAACCGGCTCCTGACCTTCGGGCTGTCCGCTGTCGCGATCCTGACCTTCGTCGTCATGTGGCGGCTGCGGTGGACCCGGCCGACGCTGTGGGTGATCGCCCTGGTGCTCGGCCTCGGCATCCCGGCGCAGGCGTTGATCGGCGGCCTCACCGTCCTGACCGACCTGAACCCGTGGATCGTCGCCGGTCACCTGCTCGTGTCGATGGGCCTGATCAGCCTGTCGGTCCTGCTCATCCGCCGGGTCGACGAGCCCGACGGGCCGACCCGCGCCACGGTGCCCCCGGCAGCCGTCGCGTTGGTGATCGCGACGTACGCCGCGACCTGGATCGTGGTCTACCTCGGCACCGTCGTCACCGGCAGCGGCCCGCACGCCGGCGACGAGGACGCCCCACGCAACGGTCTGGATCCGGAGTCGATGAGCCAGCTCCACACCGACGCTGTTTTCCTGCTGCTCGGCCTCACCATCGGCTGCGTGCTCGCGATGCGGGCGTTGAACGCTCGCCCGGACCTCCAGCGTGCGGTTCGCTGGCTGCTCGCGATCGAGCTGGCCCAGGGCGTCGTCGGGGCGGTTCAGTACGCGACGGACCTGCCGATCGCGCTGGTCGCGCTGCACCTGCTGGGTGCGTCGGCGGTCGTGGCGGCGGCGACCTGGGCGCTGCTGTGTACGCGAGTACGCGAGCCCACCGACGGTAACGCTCCGACTCGCGCGACGCAGGCCGGCGTACTCGATGACGCGGACCGGCCCGCATAGGCGCCACGTCTGGCGGCCGTACTCCACTTCTGGGATAGCTGTGGGTCATTCGGTCCGGGAGTGTGCCGTGGGCGTCGATGCGGCTGGGCAGCTCGCCCGGTTTGAGAGTTGGCGGGAGATACAGCCTTCGAGGCTGCGAGAACCTGAATCTCACCCCAACTCTCGGCGGACTCGCACCGACCGGCGAGGCAATCACACTCGATCGGCGTCGGCAGCCCACTCCGCATGGCATGTCGACACTCGTGGGCTCGACGTCGTACTCCGCACGGCTTGTGCGCACTCTGCATGGGTTCGACGCCGTGCAGAGTGGGCACGTACCACGAGAACGTGGTAACCACGGGGCGCACGAGACCCCGATGACCACCCGGCGGCCGAAGCCCTAGCGGACGAGGGTGTCGAGGGCGACCGCGGCGAACAGCAGCGCCAGGTAGGCGTTGGAGCCGTGGAAGAGCCGCATCGGCGCCAGGCGTACGGGGTCATCGCTCGACCGCGACCGCCGCAGCAGCAGATGCGCCTCGACGATGAACGCCACACCCAGCACCCCGGCCACCGCGACGTAGAGCCAGCCCATGTCGGCGACCGGCCACAGCAGCAAGGACGTCGCCACCATGACGTACGCATAGCCGACGATCCGGATCGCGACCGAGCGGAGGCTCGCGACGGCCGGGAGCATCGGCACCTCGGCGACGGCGTAGTCCTCGCGGTAGCGGATCGCGAGCGACCAGAAGTGCGGCGGTGTCCAGAAGAAGACCACCGCGAACAGCACGACCGGCGCCCAGGCGAGCTCACCGGTGACGGCGGTCCAGCCGATCAGCGCCGGGAAGCAGCCGGCGGCGCCGCCCCACACGATGTTCTGCGACGTACGCCGCTTCAGCAGCATCGTGTAGCCGACGACGTAGAACACGTTGGCCGCGAGGGCGAGCCCGGCCGACAGCCAGTTGACCAGCAGGCCGAGCCACAGCGTCGAGACGACTCCCAGGGCCAGCCCGAACACCAGCGCGGCCCGAGCGGAGACGACGTGCCGAGGCAGCGGACGGCGGCGGGTGCGTCGCATCCGCTCGTCGATGTCGGCGTCGAGCACGCAGTTGAGCGCGTTGGCGCTGCCGGCCGACAGGGTGCCGCCGACCACCGTCGCGACGACCAGCCACAGCTCCGGGACGCCGCCGCTGGCGAGGAACATCACCGGCACCGTTGTCAGGAGCAGCAGCTCGATGATGCGGGGCTTGGTCAGCGCCACGTAGGCACCGACGACATCGCGCCAGCGCGCCGGAGTCGTCGGTCGCTCGGCGGCCACGGTCGGCGTCGCGGCCACGGCGGGCGCCCCTGGGTCGGCGACCCGAGGCATCATCGCCGAGGCGGCGGAATCGACGGCCGACCTATGCACGCGCTGAGTCTATGGGGCCGGACGGCGGGTGACATCACCGGGGACCGGGTTCTACTACACGCGGTCGTTGTCATGCATTCGCCCCGCGCCACGCGACCCCGAACTGCCGGGACCCACGACCGGCGGCTAGTACGCTCGGACCCTGTGAGCGACACAGTTTCGACCTCGCCCCATACGTACCCGCCCTTCGAGTGGACCGAGTGGGATCGCCGAGCGGTCGACACCGTTCGCACGCTCGCGATGGACGCGGTCCAAAAGGTCGGCAACGGCCACCCCGGTACGGCGATGAGCCTGGCGCCCGCGGCGTACCTGATCTACCAGAAGCTGATGCGGCACGATCCGGCCGACCCGAACTGGCCGGCCCGCGACCGCTTCGTGCTCTCGTGCGGGCACTCGAGTCTGACGCAGTACATCCAGTTGTTCTATGCCGGCTACGGCCTCGAGCTCGGTGACCTGCAGTCGCTTCGCACCTGGGGCAGCCGCACGCCCGGCCATCCCGAGCATTTCCTGACACCCGGCATCGAGACGACCACCGGTCCACTCGGTCAGGGCGTCGGCAACGCGGTCGGGATGGCGATGGCCGCCCGCCGCCGGCACGGTCTGCTGGAGCCGGACACACCGCTCGGCGAGGGTGTCTTCGACCACGACGTCTACGTCATCGCCAGCGACGGCGATCTCGAAGAGGGCGTGTCGGGTGAGGCATCGTCGCTCGCCGGACATCAGCAGCTCGGCAACCTGTTCATGCTCTACGACGACAACCGGATCTCGATCGAGGACGACACCAACATCGCGTTCAGCGAGAACGTCGCCAAGCGCTACGAGGGTTACGGCTGGCACGTCCAGACCGTCGACTGGACCCATGACGGCCACTCCTACGACGAGGACGTCCCCGCGCTCTACGACGCCTACGTCAACGCCAAGGCCGTCACCGACCGGCCGAGCATCATCATCCTCAAGACGATCATCGCCTGGCCCGCGCCCAACGCGCAGAACACCGGCAAGGCTCACGGCTCGGCCCTCGGTGCGGACGAGGTCGCGGCCACCAAGCGGATCCTGGGCTTCGACCCGGAGCGGACGTTCGCGGTCGACGAGGCGGTGCTGAAGCACACCCGTGCGGTCATGCAACGCGGAAAGGCACTCCACGACGCCTGGCAGGGCGACTGCTTTTCGCGCAGCAAATAGTAACCGCGGACCGCCCCGATACCCTTCAATTCGACCTGGCCGCGCTCCGAGAATTCGAAGTGATCGATCGTGAGCGCGCGGAAGCTTTCGCTGACATGGATCTGACC
>JALDXR010000542.1:0-3041 GCA_032154865.1 Nocardioidaceae bacterium | reverse complement strand
GACGAAGGCAGCGGCGCCTGGATCGGCCGAGAGGCCTTGCGGGCCGTGGTCCGGGTCCTCGACGGTCGGGGACCGGAGACGATCCTGGTGTCCGCGGCTCAGTTGCGGTTCGGCACCCTGGGCAGCCTGCCGGCGGCCCTGGCGATCACGCCGGAGCTGCCCCGCACCAGCGCCGCGTTCGCGCCGTCCGTCGTCGAGTGCGCGGCGGCCGGCGATGCCGTTGCCGGCGACATCCTCGACCGGGCCGTGGCTGCGTGGGTCGAGTCGACGGTCGTCGCGGCGCGGGCCGCCGGCACCGACGTCGTGGCCTGTGTGGGCGGGCTGGCCGCGATCGACCGGCTCCGAGACGCCTGGCGGCGCAGCCTGCCGCGGGAGTTCGACCTACGAGACGCCCTGGGCGATGCCGTCGACGGTGCCGTACTCCTCGCGGTTCGCACCGACCTGCCGCACGAGAGCCAGGTCCAGCGGCACGCATGGAGCGGGCCGTGATCCGCCTACACCGACGCCACGCGCCAAGGAGCCGTGATGACCTCTGACGCCGCCACCGATGTGGATCTGCTCGCGACCGAGCAGGTGCGCGCCGACCTCGCCGATCTCGATCAGCGCTCGTCGGCCGAGATCGTCGACGAGTTGCTGGCTGCCGAGGCCGAGGTGCCGGCGGTGCTGCGAGCGGGCCGGGACACGATCGCAGCGGCGGCGTCCCGTGTCGAGCGGGCGCTCGGCGGTGGCGGGCGGCTGATCTACGTCGGAGCCGGTACGCCGGGTCGGCTGGCTGCCCTGGACGCCGCCGAGTGTCCGCCGACCTTCGGCATCGAACCCGATCGAGTCGTGGCGATCCTTGCCGGTGGCGACGGCGCCGCCAGCCGATCGGTCGAGGGTGCCGAGGACGATCCGCAGACTGCCGCCAAGGGCCTGGCCGCGATCGACGCCGGTGCGGGCGACGTGGTCGTGGGCATCAGCGCCTCGGGCCGGACGCCGTTCGTGCTCTCCGGGCTGGCTGCCGCCCGGGCCGCAGGCGCCGAGACGGTGGCGATCGTCAACAACGTCGGTACTCCGGCCCGAGAGCATGCCGACGTCGTCGTCGAGCTGCCGACCGGGCCGGAGGTCGTGGCCGGATCGACCCGGCTCACCGCGGGGACCGCCCAGAAGGTGGCGCTCAACGCGATCTCGACGGCCGCGATGGTGCGGCTCGGCAAGACGTACGGCGCCTGGATGGTCGACGTCGTCGCCTCCAACGAGAAGCTGCGCCGTCGCGCCCGGCGACTGATCCGCGAGATCGGCGGTGTCGACGATGCCGAGGCGGTCGCCGCGCTCGACGCGGCCGATTGGCACACCAAGACGGCGCTCGTGTCGGTGCTGGCCGGGGTCGACGCCGCGGCGGCACGGGCCCGACTCGATGCGCATGGCGGCCGGGTGCGCGATGCGATCGCGCCGGGTGCGGACGCATGACCACCCGACGCCTGGGGGTCGCCCGGGCGCTCGTCGACGGGGCCTTGGTCGCCGGTGACGTCGCGATCGAGGGAGAGGAGATCGTGGCGGTCGGGCTGCCGCCGGCGCCGGGTGACCGGATCGCCGCGCCCGGGCTGGTCGACGCCCAGGTCAACGGGTTCGACGGCGTCGACCTGATGACGGCCGACGTTGACCAGATCCATGAGGTCAGCCGCACGTTGACGCGCTACGGCGTGACCGCCTGGCTGCCGACCCTGATCACCGCCGCGGCGGCCGACACCGACCGGGCCGTCAAGGAGCTCGCCAAGGCGCTGGCGCCCGGCCGTGTCGCGGGCGCCGCACTGCCGCTCGGGATCCACCTCGAGGGCCCGTACCTCTCGGCGCAACGGCTCGGCACCCATCCGCCGGCCCTCCGGCGTGATCCCGATGTCGAGGAGATGCGGCGTTGGCAGGGTCTCGGACCCGTAGCCGTCGTCACCTTGGCTCCGGAGCTGCCCGGCGCGATCGAGCTGATCCGCGAGCTGGTCACCGGGGGAGTACGGGTGTTCGCCGGCCACTCGGACGCGACGGCCGCCGAGGCGCACGCCGGGTTCGACGCCGGTGCCATCGGCGTCACCCATCTGTTCAACGCGACGAGCCACTTCCATCACCGGCGGCCGGGTCTGCCCGGAGCCGCACTGTCCCGACCCGACGTCGCCCTGGGACTGATCGTGGACGGCCATCACCTGGCCGACGAGACGGTGCGGGTCGTCTTCGCCGCGGCGCCCGGGCGGACCATGCTCGTGACCGACGCGACCGCTGCGTCCGGCCGCCCGGACGGCACGTACGAGCTGGCGGGCGTGCGCCTCGACGTCCGCGACGGCGCCGTACGCAATCCGGAGGGGAGTCTGGCCGGCAGCGCGCTGACCCTGGACGCCGCGATCCGCAACGCGTGCGAGCTGGGCATCGGGGTCGCGACCGCACTCTCGGCGGCGACCGAGGTGCCGGCCCGCGCCCTGGCCCGATCCGATGTCGGTCGGCTGCGGGTCGGCGGGCCTGCCGATGTTGTTCTGCTATCGGATGACCTGAGGATTACTGACACGTTTGTGGGTGGCCGACCCACCGCCTTGTCGTGACTGATCCCACGATGGGGAGAGCCTCCAACGCCGATGCCCCCATAACTGGCATCCTTGGGCGGGTGACCGAGCTGCCGCGGTACATCGGGCGGCATTCATCCGCGGACGACGCGGAGCCGCCAGTCGATTCAGCGACGGCAAACGGGCGCTACCCCGGCGAGGGTCCGGCCTCGGCCGAACCTCCTGACGAGGAGTCCGAACCCGAACCCGAGGCCGATGGCGAGACTTCGGCGATGCCGGAGTGGTGGGAGCCACCGGCGCGGCAACGGCCGTGGCCAAGTCCGTCGGTCGGGCAGGCACCGCCGTTCCCACCGCGCCCGGAGCCGACCGCCGTCGATCCCGAGACGCCGCTGGCACCGGCGGATCCGTTCACGTCCGGCCCGTTCTCGGCCGACTCCATAAGCACCGATTCGGAGCCGGACGAGGCCGAGGCCGACTCGGCCGACGCGGAACACGCCGACTCGGCCGACCTGGAAC
>JALDXR010000541.1:0-3044 GCA_032154865.1 Nocardioidaceae bacterium | reverse complement strand
CGGGTCACACCTGGTACGACTTCGAGGCGAAGTACATCGACGGCGGCGGCCGGGCCGACGTACCCGCGCAGATCCCCGAGGACGTCGCGGCCCGGATCCGGGAGCATGCGGCGCGGGCGTTCGACGCGCTCGGGTGCGAGGGGCTGGCGCGGGTCGACTTCTTCTTCTTCCCTGACGGGCGGATCTATCTCAACGAGATCAACACCATGCCGGGGTTCACACCGACGTCCGGGTTCCCGATGATGTGGGCCGCGACCGGCATGGACTACAACAGCCTGGTCGACCACCTGCTCCGGTTGGCGCTGGGCCGCGACACCGGACTCCGCTGACGTTCGCGGCCCGCTGGGGAACCTGAGGCGGCGCGTGCCGGTCAGACGCAGGGATGGTGGAGTGGGATCGCCTGCTTGATCGCGCTCGCGACGTCGAGCGCCGCGTCGGCCTCCGGTGCGTACTCGTCCGGGACCGTCAGCTCGACCGTGGTCGCCCGGCCGATCGTCGTGAACCGGAAGCCGTCACCGAGGTTCTCGGAGTACCACCCGACACCGTCCATCACGTCGCAGCGGGATGCCCGGCCGAGCCCTTCGGCGGCGGTGACGCCACAGCGCAGCACGATCGGGGGAGCCCCCCAGGCGGCCGCGACGCCCTGGGTGCTGACGTCACGAGACCACATGCGAGCCACCTCCGAAGGCAGGTCACGCTCCAGTGCGTCGCACAGTCGAGCGGGTGATCCGGAAAGCGGCGGCGCCGAGACGTCGACCAGCTCGGTCTGGTCGACCACTCCACAGCCGACCAGCGCCAGGAACACGGCGACGGCGGCCACCGCCCGGGTACGGAGCCTCAGATGTGCACGACCGGACACGTCAGCGTACGGGTGATGCCGGGAATGTTCTGCACCTTCGCGACGACCAGCTGACCGAGCTCGTCGACGTTTTGGGCTTCGGCTCGAACGATGACGTCGTAGGGCCCCGTCACATCCTCGGCCAGGGTGACGCCACTGACGCCGGCGACCTCGCGTGCCACATCGGCTGCCTTGCCGACCTCGGTCTGGATCAGCACGTACGCCTGCACCACCATGGGCATCCTCCTCCACTCGGTCGCTGCTCACGCTACAGGTGCACCTACCGTACTGCCGCAGGGCTGCCGAGCAGTATTGGACCAACGACAAGGATGGTGCCTATGACGTCTTCTGGCCTCCAGACGCTCGCCGACGTCGGCGAGTTCGGTCTGATCCGCACGGTCGCGTCGGCGTTCGCCCGTACGCCGGCGGTTCTGATCGGCTCGGGCGACGACGCGGCGAGTCTCGCGACATCCGGTCCGGTCCTGGTGACGACCGACCTGCTGATCGAGCGACGCCACTTCCGGCGGGACTGGTCGGAGCCCGAGGACGTCGGGCATCGCGCGGCAGCGTCGAGTCTGGCCGATATCGCCGCGATGGGCGGCATTGCGACCGGCCTCGTCGTCGGGTTCGCCGGCCCGGAGGACCTGCCGGTCGACTGGGTACGCGGGTTGGCCGAGGGGATGGCCGAGGAGGTGGGACTGGTCGGTGCGACGGTGGTCGGCGGCGACGTGAGCTCGGCGGACCACGTGCTCGTCGCGGTCACCGCGCTCGGTCATGCCGAAGCCGAACCGGTGACCCGAGGCGGGGCGCGACCGGGGCAGATCGTCGCCCTCGCGGGCCGGGTCGGCTGGGCAGCCGCCGGGTTCGCCGTGCTGGGCCGCGGCTTCCGGTCACCACGCGCCGTGGTGGAGGCCTATCGACGGCCGCTCGTGCCGTACGCCGCGGGGCCGGAGGCCGCCGCAGCCGGTGCCAGCGCGATGATCGACGTCAGCGACGGCCTGCTGGCCGACCTCGGGCACATCGCCTCGGCGAGCGGGGTCGCCGTCGACGTCGACTCCGGCGCGCTGGAGATCGCCGAACCGCTGGAGGCGGTCGGTGCGGCGGTCGGAGTCGAGCCAGTGAGTTTTTGCCTGACCGGCGGTGAGGACCATGCCCTGGCCGCGACGTTCGACGCCAAGACGGAGCTTCCGGACGGCTGGCGGGCGGTCGGCCGGGTGAGCGAGGGGAGTGGCGTGACGGTCGACGGCGAGACATACGAGGGCCCGGCCGGGCACACGCACTTCTGACCGAATCCGAGCCGGCAGCGACTCAGGCCCGAGGAGAGCGTCAGCGGGTGGCGACCTTGCCGGCCTTGAGGCAGGAGGTGCAGACGTTGATCCGCTTGGGCGTCGAGTTGACGACGGTACGCACGCGCTGGATGTTGGGGTTGAAGCGGCGACGGGTGCGCTTGCGCGACCAAGGCACGTTGTTGCCGAAGCGAGGCTTCTTGCCGCAGATGTCGCAGACCGCAGCCACGGCGCACACTCCCAAAGGTTGTCGAGAAGGTTCATCGGCCGCCCGATCGTTCCGGGCAGCGCTCGCAGACGTGATGCGAGCAACCTGTGAAGGATATCCGATGGCCCGAAACGAGGCCAATCGACGGCAGATGCCAGGCTCCGACCCGTCGGCGGGCCGGACTAGTCTGACGCAGCATCGCCATTCGCGAGCGCAGAGAGGACGGCGATGGGCGCAGCACTCGACGTCGCGGGCTTCCTGCGGTGGGGCGACGCGTGTGTGTCCGCTCTCGGCACCGCCCGGGAGGAGATCGACGCGCTCAACGTCTATCCGGTGCCGGACGGCGACACCGGCACCAACCTGTTCCTGACCTTCGAGGCGGCCGCGGCAGCCGCCCGTGCGGCCGACGGCGACTTCGACGCGACGGTACGTGCCTTCGTCGACGGCGCACTGCGTGGGGCCCGGGGCAACTCCGGCGTGATCATGTCGCAACTGCTTCGCGCCGGGGTCGTACGACTGGCGGAGGAGGGGCTCGACGGCGCGACTGCGGCGGCGGCCTTGACCCAGGCGGCGAGCGCGGCCTATTCGGCGGTCGGCCGGCCTGTCGAGGGGACGATCCTGACCGTCGCGCGGGCCGCCGCCGAGGCAGCGGTCGCCGATGCGGATCGGCTCACCGGAGCCAACGGCGACGGCGATCGGGCAGCCCGTGCGG
>JALDXR010000081.1:0-10230 GCA_032154865.1 Nocardioidaceae bacterium | reverse complement strand
CGACGACGGCGGTCCGCGACGGGGACCACTACGTGCTCAACGGCGCCAAGACGTTCATCAGCAACGGCATCCTGTCCGACCTGGTCATCGTGGTCGCCAAGACCGCGCCGGACGAGGGCTACCAGGGCATCTCGCTGCTCGTCGTCGAGCGTGGCATGGATGGGTTCGAGCGGGGGCGCAATCTCGACAAGCTCGGGCTGAAGGCGCAGGACACCGCCGAGCTGTTCTTCGACGACGTACGCGTGCCGGCGACGAACCTGCTCGGCGAGGAGGGCAAGGGCTTCGTCTATCTGATGGAGCGGCTGCCGCAGGAGCGCCTGGCGATCGCGGTCGTCGCCGCGGCCGCCTGCGAGCGAGTGCTCGAGCTGACGACGGAGTACGTGAAGTCGCGGACCGCCTTCGGACGGCCGGTCGGGTCGTTCCAGAACTCCCGGTTCGCGATCGCGGAGATGGCGACCGAAACGCAGATCGCCCGCGTCTACGTCGACCGCTGCATCGAGGAGCTCGCGGCCGGCACCCTGACGGTCTCCGACGCGGCCATGGCGAAGTGGTGGACGACCGAGTTGCAGAAGCGCGTCGTCGACCAGTGCCTGCAACTGCACGGCGGCTACGGCTACATGAGCGAGTACCCGATCTCGAAGGCGTACCTCGACACCCGGATCCAGACGATCTACGGCGGCACCACCGAGGTGATGAAGGAGATCATCGGCCGCACGATGGGTCTCTGACCTTCGACGACGGCCGCCGGCTCAACCGACCTTGAGTTGCTCGTCGCCGAAATCGGCCACCAGGCTGAGCGTTCCACCGAGAGCGGCGACGTAGCGGTCCAAGACCTCTCGCGTGGACACGTCCCCCTTCTCGATCTGGGAGACTCGCGAGACCGACACCTCCATGCGAGTTGCTACCTGCCGCTGGGTCAGACCGCGGCGCTTGCGGAGGTCGGCAAGCCGCCATCCGCGGGTCTCGTCGCGCAGCCGCTGTACATCATCGGCGAATGCTTCGTCGCCACCAGCGGTCTCGATCGCGCGAGCCAGGTGCTCAGTCTCCCGCCAAGTCTTGTAGCCGCTCATTGGCCTGCTCCTTCTTTCGCTCCCGCACGTACGCTTCGTACAACCGCTCTGCTCGCGGGATCGCCGCGCGGTACCACCGGCTCCACTGTCCTGACTTGTCGCCTGCTACAAGCAGGATCGCCGATCGCCACGGGTCGAATGCGAACAGGATGCGGACCCTCACTGCGCCCGCGCGATTCCGGACGCAGTTCCTTCAGGTTCGGCAGTGCCGATGCCGTGACGGTGTCTACCAGTGGTCTGCCCTCGGCCGGTCCGCTTTGCTCCAGTACGAGGATCGCTTGGTTGACCAGCTTGTGTGTCTGACGGTCGAACTCATAGAGGTCGTCAAGGAAGATCTCGACCTCGTCGGTCAAGAAGATCTCCCAGGCGGCCATCTCACCCCCTCCTGCTGGCGGTCGTTAAGGATATTCTAAACCAGTACGGGTGTCCTGACGTCGTCGTTGCTCCTGGGACCCCCGGCGACCGGCATGACCACGAGCGCCTTGAGGGATCTGGTAGTCCTGGCTACCCGAATTGCTCAGGATCAGCGACCGCGGTCTCGCACTACGACGTGACGGTGAACGTGGCGGTGGCGGCGATCGTGTAGCCGTCATTGAGCAGCAGGTGTACGGCGTACTCGCCCGGTGGCAGCGGCCATGTCGTCCCCGCCGAACCGGCGCCGAGCGTCCGGGTACCGGTCGTGAGGCCGGAGATGTAGGTCCAGCGCAGCGAGCCGGGGTCGCCGTCGGGCACGACGTCCACCGGATAGATGCCCAGCCAGTCGAGGCTCCCCCCAGGTGCGTTGCCGAAGGTGACGGTGATCGGCTCGCCGACCGAGTAGGCCAGCTTGTCGGTCGCCACCTGCGGCACGGTGGCGGGATCGATGATGCTGAAGTCCGCCGACGCGATGGTCGCGCCGTGCCCGCTCGTCATCAGCCACGCGGTCCACTCGCCCGGGGCCAGGTCGGCGGTGTCGAACATCGCCGTCGCCTCGACCGCGTACGCGCTCGGCCGCTGCTTGGTGCCCGAGGCGAAGTAGGCCCAGTCGGCGAGCCGACACCACTCCGGCGCGCCGGTGGGGGTGCGACAAGCGATATCCGCCTGCGTTGGCTGGTACCCGGCCGGGAAGATGCCGAGCCAGTCGGTCGCCTTCCGCGCACCATAGCCGTGCAACTCGAGCGAGTCACCCTGGACGACCGTGTCGTCGGCCGCGGCCAGCGTCGCCGGACGCGGCGCCGGAGTCACTTCGAAGGTGGTGGCGACCGCCCGATGGTCCGACGGCCACGGGTCGACGACGACGTCGGTGTGAGGCCCGTTGAAGTCGCCCGGCAACGGCGTGGGCGACGGCGGCTCGCCGATGACGCGGCTCGACAGCGTCGCCGAAGGTCCGGCGGCGTACACGAAGTCGATCCGGTCGTGCACCTCGTCGGCAGTCATCGATGGCGGCGGGTAGCCGGGCGTCCACGTGTAGCCCGGGTCGGCGATCGGATCCGGTCGGGCCTCGCGGTAGGAGTCGCGGAAGCCCAAGTCGCTCAGCCGGTTCGATACCGGCCACTCCACGACCTGGTCGTACGGGCGGGGCGTCGCCGCGGCGACCTCGGCCGTCCAGTCCAGGTGCGAGGGGACGTTGAAGTCGCCGGTGAGGAACACCGGCACACCGGCCTCGGCCAGGGTGGGCAGTGACTCGAACCGGCTCGCCATCTGGTTCATGTGAATGGACGTCTCGTTGCCGAGGACCGTATCCAGGGAGTCGCCGTCGCGCAGATCGTACGGCCCGTACGGGAAGGCCTGCAGATGTACGTTGCTCACCGCCACCACCGCACCGGGTGAGGTCTCGACGTAGACGAAGTCCGCATTCTGGTACGGCACGATGATCGGGAAGCGGCTGAGCAGTTGCATCGGCGCGTACACGTAGTCCCAGCCCAGCGCCGCCGCGACTCGATTGAGGTTGCCGCCGGACTCCTGCATCCCGACGACGTCCGCTCCGGCTGCCTGGATGGCGGCCGGGACCTGGTCGAAGTCGACCTGCCCACCGCCGACCCAGATGTTGAACGTCATCACGGTCAGCTCGACCGGCTCGCCCGCCGGCGTCGCCTCCTCGGTGTGCGCCCCGGCCGGTGCGACCGGCCCGGCGGCGGCGAGCAGGGCCAGCAGACCCGTCGCCAGCAGACTGAGCACCCGGCTTGTCATCGCATGAGGCATGTGCATCAACATACGGTGACATCGAGGCGCCGGCATAGTGTCTCGGTGGCGGTGGTCTGACCAGTACGTGAACGGTGCTCAGGGGTGACGGCCGGCGAGACATCGACGCCATGTCTGGAGTGAGGGGAGTCGGCGTGAGGGGAGGCGGTGCGAGGGAGTCGATCCGTGGCACGCTGAGCGGATGGCCGACGACCTCACCGCCGAGGCGCTGACGAACGCCCTGCGTGCCGAGAGCTCGCCGACCGAGCTGGCCAAGGTCCGCCAGCGGCTTGCTCCCGACGAGGACGTCTTCGGCGTACGCATGGGGACGTTGTTCGAGACGGCCAAGCGCTACACCGGCATGTCGCTGGACGAGGTCGATCGGCTGCTGGATCAGCCGGCGTACGAGCCGCGGCTCGCTGCGTTCTGCGTCCTCGACTTCAAGGCCCGCCGGCGCTTGAGCGAGGAGCAACGTCGCGAGCTGTTTGACCTCTATCTGCGGCGGCACGACCGGATCACGTCGTGGGACATGGTGGATCGGTCGGCGCCGCGAGTCGTCGGCGGCTATCTGACCGGGCGGTCCAAGGCGCCACTGCAGGAGCTGGCCGCGTCCGACGAGCCGTTGCGACGACGGACGGCGATCACGGCCCCGCTCTACCTCGTCCGCGCCGGGACCGAGGACGACGTCGCCGAGGCGTACGCCATCGCCGCCCGACTCGCGGCCGATCCCGAACCGGTCGTCCACAACGCGGTCGGAATCTTCCTGAAGCACGCCGGGACGCTTGATCAGCAGACCCTGGTCGACTTCCTCGACGAGCACGCCGGGTCGATGTCCAGGGCCGCGGTACGGCTCGCCGCCGAGAAGCTGCCGTCGGATGTCCGCCAGCGGTACGTAGGCTCGCGCCGCCGCGCCTGACCTGCCGCGCGGCCCGACCCGTCAGGTGTTGGCGTGAAACTGCCGGTCTCGCGCGATGTTGGCGCAATGTCACGCCAACACTTCGGAGTCAGCGGCGACGGCGTACGGACTCGCGCTGCGTCTCGTTGACCGCGGTCTCGTACGACGCCACGAGAGCCTGCACCGTCACGGGCTTGAACCGCTCGACCATGGCCTGCAACCGCTCGGGCGGGACACCGGACTCCTTGTAGTGCGGCCAGACCTGAGTACGGAACAGCTCGGACAGCTCCTCGGCGATGGCGGTGCCATGGGCGTGGAAGATGCGCTGCGCGGCGACTGCGACGTCGCGGGGGAGTCCGAGGTCGAGCAACTCCATGCCGAGGCCCAGCAGGGCCGACGCGACCCGGAACACGTCGTCGTCCGGCGTCGGCTCGACGAGCCGCAGCGCGATCAGGGTCTCGAGGTCGTCGTCGGACAGGGTGCGACCGCACCGGTCGTCGAGGGCGGCTCGATCCAGCGTCTCCGGGAGGTCCGGCATCCAGGGCGCCAGCAGGGTGCGGTGGACGGCGATGTCCTGCGGCGACGCACCGTCCGGGATCCGGTCGAGATAGCCCTCGATCGCCGACAGCGTGAAGCCGTGCGCCTGGAGCTCTCGGACCAGTTCCAGTCGGGCGATGTGATGCGGCCCGTAGTAGCCGTTGCGACCGGCGCGCCGCGGTGGCGGGATCAGGCCGCGCCCGGCATAGAACCTTACGGTCCGCACCGACATGCCCACGCGACGCGCCAGCTCGTCGACACTCAGCGTCTCGTCATCGGCCGGCTCCGGGCTCGCCGCCGCATCGGTCGCCGGGTCGGCCTGCGTGTCGGTCATGGGTCGAGGGTAAGACGTCGGCGCCCGACGCGGGTCCGCCTCGGCCGTACTCCCGCGACGCGGCCGAGTTGACAGAACATGCTTTCACCTGTCAAGATTTTCTGACAGGTAACAGTAGAAGCCGACAGGTAGCGGGAGTGAGCATGCCGGACCGCGAGTCGCTCGACGGCGACCAGCTGCTGCTGGTGCTCAACGCGCTCGCGAACCCGCACCGGCTGCGCATCATCGCGGCGCTGGCGGACGGCACCAACTACGTCAGTCAGCTCGCCCGCGACCTCCAGCTGAGCCGGCCGCTGCTGCACATGCACCTGCAGCGACTCGAGGCGGCCGGGCTGGTCGAGGGGCACATCGAGGTCTCCGACGACGGCAAGGCGATGCGCTACTACGCGGTCACCGACTTCGCCTTCGGGGTCGACGCCGCCGCCATCGCGGAGGCGGCCCGCACGCTCACGAAGTCCGAGCCCACCGGACGCACGAAAGGAAAGTAGCCATGGACACCGCGGATGACTGGTACGGATTGTTCTTCGGATTGGGCTTCCTGATCCTCGTGACGATCATCCTCGTCGTGATCTTGATCCAGATCGGTGCCTTCACGCGCGCCCGGATCGCCCGCCGGGAGCAGGCGCAGGAGCAGGCGATGATCGACAAGTACGAGTCGCTGGCGGGCCAGTCCGCCCAGCATCAAGAGACGACCAGCACCGAGCTCACGACGATCCGCGAGCGACTCGACTCGATCGAGACCATGCTCCGCGAGGTCGAATAGCCGGAAATCCAGTGTGGGCCGCCGAGCTGCCACTCGGCGACCCACGGGCGAAAACGAACCCGCCTGACAGCGCCGCCAGACCAAGTACGCATCGCCGAAAGGGACATTACCCATGCCCTCGACGTCTGTTCCCCATGACGGTCACACAACCCCGACCCGCCGTGAACGATTCGCCAGACTTGCGTCTCTTCCGGGCGGTCGGCGGTCCAAGTTCTTCGTACTCCTCGCCGTCGTCGGCGTCCTCTTCCTTGCCGGTCCGCTGGCTGGCCAGGTCGGCGACGTCGAGGACAACGGCCCGACCTCCCAGCTGCCGAGTGACGCAGAATCCACCAAGGTCGAGGAGCAGCTGCCCGCGTTCGACTCCGACGGGGTGGAGACTGCCGCGGTGGTCTACGTCCGTGACGGCGGCCTGACCACGGCCGACCGGCAGGCGATCACCGAGACCCGCGAGGCACTGCGGGACTACGCCGCCGATAACACCGTCTCGCCGCCCGACTACTCGACCGACGGCGAGGCCGCGACGCTCGTACTCGGGATCGACACCAACGACGACCACGTCTTCGACCAATTCGAGGAGCTGCGGTCGACGGTCGACGACGCGACACCGGACGGACTCGACGCCAAGGTGACCGGCCCGGCCGCCAGGATCTACGACAGTGTCAGCGTCTTCGACGGCATCGACGGCCGGATCCTCGGAGCATCCGTACTCGTCGTCGCGATCCTGTTGCTGCTGACCTATCGCAGTCCGGTGCTGTGGCTGATTCCGCTGGTGAGCATCGCGGTCGCGATGGTGCTGGCCCAGGCGGTGATCTATCTGCTCGGCAAGCATGCTGGCCTCCCGGTCGACGGCCAGAGCGGCGGCATCCTGCCGATCCTGGTCTTCGGCGTCGGCACCGACTACGCCCTGCTGCTGATCGCCCGCTATCGCGAGGAGTTGCATCAGCACGCCGACCGGCATGTCGCGATGCGCCGGGCCATCCGCCGGGCCGGTCCCGCGATCCTCGCATCGTCCGCGACCGTGGTCCTCGGTCTCAGCTGCCTGCTGCTCGCCGACATCAACTCGACTCGCAGCCTCGGAGCGGTGTGCGCCGTGGGAGTCGGCCTCGCCGCCCTCGCCATGGTGACCGTCCTGCCGATGCTGCTGACCCTGCTCGGCCGCTGGGTCTTCTGGCCGTTCGTCCCACACGCAGAAGCGGCAGCTACCTCAGCCCCAGGCTTTGATGACACTGCCTTCTGGGTCCGGATCGCGCGCCTCGTCGCCAGGGCACCGCGGACCGTCTGGACCCTGACGGCGATCGCGCTGGCCGCGCTGGCGTTCTCGGCGGTCGGCCTCAACGTCGGGACCGACGACGAGCAGAGGTTCAGCACGACACCCGACTCGGTGACGGGTCAGCGGATGCTGGCCGATCACTTCCCGGCGGGCAGTGCGGCGCCTGCCGTGGTCCTCGCGGATGCCGCGAACCCCGGTGCGGTCCGCGAGACGATCGCCGATGTCGACGGGGTCGAGCGAGTCACCGACCCACGACGCTCCACCGACGGTCAGCGCCTGCAGTACGACGTCGTCCTCGCCGATGCGGCCGACACCGCTGAGGCGGAGGACACCGTACGTGCGCTGCGGACCGCCCTGGACGACGTGGACGGCACCGCGCTCGTCGGTGGCCCGACGGCGAAGGCGATGGACGGTGCTGCCGCCGCGGCGCGAGATGCCTGGGTGGTGATTCCGGTCGTCCTGATCGTGGTGGTGCTGGTGCTGATGGCGCTGCTGCGGGCCGTCGTCGGACCCCTGGTGCTGCTTGGCACGGTGCTGCTGTCGTACGCCGCGGCGCTGGGCGCCGGTGGGCTGCTGATGCACGCCATGGGGTTCGACGCGGTCGACGTCTCGCTGCCGCTGCTGGCGTTCGTGTTCCTGGTCGCACTCGGCGTGGACTACACGATCTTCCTGATGTCCCGGGTGCGCGAGGAGGTCGGCCGGGTCGGCCATCGCGAGGGCGTCAGCCGCGGGCTGATCGCGACCGGCGGTGTGATCACCAGCGCGGGTCTGGTGCTGGCGGCGACGTTCTCGGTGCTGACCGTGATGCCGATCGTCTTCATGATCGGGCTCGGGGTGGTCGTGGCCCTCGGCGTCCTGCTCGACACCTTCGTCGTCCGGTCCTTGCTGGTCCCCGCCCTGGCCCTGGAGATCGGCCCGCGGTTCTGGGCACCGTCGCGGCTCGCAGCCAGCGGCGAGGCGGCCGCCGGACAGTCGCGAAGCGGCGATCTCGTACTCACCGATCGACGCCGGCCCTGAGCTGTCGTGGGGGTAGGCCCAGGGTCGTCCGGGGCCTATCCCCATGTCGCTCCCACCGTCGGACGCGAACGCTGAAAGTACGGCGAGATCGGGAGGCGACGATGAGTCTGGTACGAAGTCGGATTCAGTCGGTGGCTCGACTCGACACCGGCCGGTCCCGCCGGCGCTTCTGGCTCACCCAGGCCGGCATCCTCGCCGCCGCGATCGTCGTCTACTTCGGCGTCCGGACCCTGACCGAGGGCTCGCCCGCGACGGCAGCCCGGAACGCCGGACGGATCATCGATCTCGAGCGGAGTCTCGGCCTCCATGTCGAGTCGACGATGCAGGAGTACGTCGTCGACCACGACGGGCTCGCGAGGCTGGCGAACTGGATCTACATCTGGGGTCACTGGCCGGTCATCATCGCGGTGCTGGCCTGGCTGGTCGTTCGGGTGCCGGACCGGTACACGGTCTATCGCGACGCGATGCTGATCTCGGGCCTGGTCGGGATCGTCATCTTCGCGACATTCCCGGTGGCGCCGCCCCGCCTGCTCGACCTGGGCATGACCGACACCGTCACGGAGCAGTCGCACGCGTACCGGGTGCTGCAGCCGCCGTCGCTGGTCAACCAGTTCGCCGCGATGCCGAGTTTCCACGCCGGTTGGGACCTGCTCATGGGCATCGCTCTGGTCCGCGAGGGACGCCGGATCTGGGTCCGCGTCCTCGGTTGCCTGCTGCCGATCGCGATGGGCTTGAGTGTCGTCGTCACGGCCAACCACTACCTGCTGGACGTCGTCGTGGGCATGGCGATCGTGGTCGGCGCCCTCGTCGTCGCCCATCTGATGCACACGCGTCGGACGCGCCGTCGGCTGGTCCTCACCGGCCCCGATCCGTACCCACATCCGGTGACCGAACCACCACTGCCGGTCACGCCGATGACCGAGAAACAGGCCTCCTGACCTGCGGCGGTGTATCTGAGGGCCTGTCTAAGGCACCTAATCCACAGTGCTTCCAAAGATAGGGCGATGTCCCTATGTGGAGCCCGCCCTCAGCCAGTCAGGCTCGAGGTATCACAAGCCATACACAGGAGCCCTCCCATGCTGTCGAGCTACACGCCGTACGTCATCACTCAGCTGGCGGACCGGCGCGAAGAACTGCCCCATCGCGCCATGACCCCGTCGCGCCGCCGGGCTGCTCGGCGGACGCCGATGTCCCCCGCCCGAGCGAGCTGACCACTGACCGCAAGTGGGGGTAAGCCCAGGGTCTTTCGGGGCTTATCCCCATGTCGCCCACCCGCCCCACAACACCAGGCTTGAGCCATCGCCAAGCGCACGATCCGAGAGGACAACGACCGTGGAAACGACATCACGCACGCCGCGGGTGTCGTTGCTGCGTGCGATCACACTGGAACTGCTCCTCGTCGGGCTGCTGCTGGGCGTCTACCGCTACGGCCGGATCGTCATCAGCCACTCCAGCGCCGAAGCCTTCGACAACGCCGGCGAGCTGATCGGCTGGGAGCGGGCGTTGCAGCTCCCCAACGAGCTCGCCGTACAGCATCTGCTGATGTCGAGCGAGTGGCTGGCGCGGATCGCCAACATCTACTACTTCTCGGTCCACTTCCCGTTGACCGCGGTGTTCTTGGTCTGGATGTTCGTCCGGTCCCGCGAGCAGTACGCCCGGATCCGGACTTCGCTGGCGATGCTGACCGGCTTCGCCCTCGTCATCCACGCCGCGTTCCCACTCGCGCCGGCGCGGATGCTCAACGGTCTCGGCTTCGTCGACACCGCCGCGATGTACGGCCCGAACGTCTACGCGCAGTCACCGCAGACCGACACCGTGGCGAACCAGTTCGCCGCCATGCCGAGTCTGCACTTCGGCTGGGCCGTCATGGTCGCGATCGGCATCATCCGGGTCAGTCGCTCGCCGCTGCGTTGGCTATGGATCGCGCACCCGGTGATCACGCTGCTCGTCATCGTCGGCACCGGTAACCACTACTGGATGGACGCCGCGGTCGCCGGTGGTCTGATCCTCCTGTCCGAGCGAGTCGTCCGCGCCTGGTCGTCCGCCGGTGGGCGGGCGCGGATCCGCCCGGTCGGCATCCTCGGTGCGAGGGTCGAGGCCCTGGCGGGCTGGCTGGCTCCGGCCGGTGTCGTCGTCGCGCCCGGCGCCGTCACGCTCTGGAACTCCCCGCAGTGTTATCTACCC
>JALDXR010000540.1:0-3046 GCA_032154865.1 Nocardioidaceae bacterium | reverse complement strand
GTCGAGCGTTGCCGACGCCGCCCCCGTACGTTCGAGGATGGAGTGAAAGGCTTGTCGAGGTTGGGCCTGCAGACCACGAAAGGACAAGACGATGACGCAGTACTTCCTGAGTCTCCCCCACGACTCCGCGGAGGAGCCGACGATGGCGGCCATGGATCCGGCGGAGCTGCAGAAGGTGTTCGCCGCGGTGGACGCGTTCAACACCGCGCTCCAGGAGCAGGGTGCGTGGGTGTTCGCCGGCGGCCTGAACCCGCCATCGACCGCGACCACGGTCGACAACACCGGGGATGCCCCGATACTCACCGACGGCCCGTTCACCGAGGCCAAGGAGTACCTCGGCGGCTTCTGGGTCATCGAAGCGGAGAGCGACGAGGCGGCGATCGAGTGGACGAAGCAGGCGTCTCAGGCCCTCCAGAGCAGGGTCGAGGTGCGTGCTCTCCAGGAGCGGCCCGACGCCTGACAGGCGCACTGACGAGCGTTACTTGAGGGCAGCGTGGTCAAGCCGTTCATCGATCTCCGTGGCGAGGCGATCGAGTTGCGGGCCACCGCCGTCGGCCGCCTCCTGCTTAGCGTCGAAGAGCCGAACCCACAGACCCGCCGCCCAGGCATCTCGAATCTGCGAGGTGTCCCACTGCCGGCCGGTGAGGTGTTGGTAGCTGGAGATGAAGCCAGCCGTCTGCGCGACCGAGGCGGTTTCATCCGACCTGGCCTCGCGGGGCCAGACTGCCGCGGCCAGGCCCACGATGGCCGTCTCGGGCTGGGCGAGGACGCTGTCCCAGTCATGCACGACATGCGGGTCTCCGTCGGTCCATCGAATGTTCTGAGACTCCCAATCTCCGTGGCCAATGCACACGCGCCCGGGCGCCGAGGTGAGTCGCTCCCTGACCCGGCGGGCAGCGTCGTCAATCCACTCCGGCCCCCGGGACAGGTTCAGGTCATGCCCGTGCTCATCCAGGTCGGGCCACAGTCGTCGCCCGGGATGGTCCCATCCCGTCCACGGCGGTGCGGGCGCCAGGTCGGGGACACTCGCAGGGGCGGGTGCCGACCTGATGAGGCGTGCCAGGAGTGCCGCGAATGGGGCCGCGCCGTCCACGGGACGCAGAGGTCTGCCACCATGTACGGCGGTCTCGGCCGTGACCGTCAGATCGCCAACCCGAGTCGCCGCCGTCAGCGGTCGCGGACATGGGAAACCCACGCGTGCCAACTCGGCTTGTACGCGTAGACATCCGGCGATCCGCGGCTGGAAGGGACGGGCCTTGACCACGACGTGCAGACCGTTCGACAACTCGACTCCCACGACCTCGGAAACCTGCCCGGCCCGAAAGACCACGCGATCGAGCGGCGCACCCAGATAACGCAGACACCAGTCCGCCAGAAGCGCTTCATCCAGCACACTGAGCAGTATCGCCACCCCAAACGCACTCTGTAGCGTCATTGAAACTAGCTCACGAGCGCGCAGCCAGCCGGGTTATGCTGAGCGGTCTCAAGCCGGAAGGCTCTGGGAGGCCCCATGGTCTTGATGCTGTTGGTCTGGGCGGGGATCGCGGCCATCGTCAGCTGGCAGGTGCGGATCTTAAGGCGCGAACGAGGGTTGGAGCGTGAGCACCAGCAGCGGGGGTCTTCGGCGGTCACGGCCACCCTGCACGAGGACGTGTCGGCGGTGGACGAGGATCTGTGGCGGCTGGGACGTGACCCTGGCCGATGCGATAACCGAAGCCCTGGCCGAAGCGCGATACGCGATGGCCTGTGCGCGGTCGCGGCTGGTCGAACAGCCCATCCCCGAGCGGCGGCTGCCCTGCTTCTTCAATCCGCGGCATGGGCCGTCCATCGCCGACGTCAGATGGCACCATGCGCCGGGCGAACCGGTAGACGTCCCGGCCTGCGCGGCCCACGCGCCTCGGATCGCCGTGGCCGAGGAGCCAGGCAGCCTCCATGTGTGGACTGGCTCGACACGCGTGCCGTACTGGGGGCCACCGTCGCGTTCTACGCCTACGCCACCGGGTACTTCAACGGCGACTGGGCGGGCTCAAGAGGCGGCGCTCTGGCAGCGCTCAATGCCGGCATCGTCGGGCCATTCGCGGGCATCGACGGCGGACGGGTTTCAACGGCGGATCACCGGAACGGTAGGTGACCGCCATCACAGCCGTCAAGGACGTTCGCGTACTGCGGACGCGGGACGGTCAGCTCTGCCGGTCGGTGAGCGCCTCGGTGAGAAGTGCGACCAGCGACTCGGACTGGATGTCAGCGGAAGAGGCTTCTTCGGCTTCCGAGCCGTCGAGCGCGCGCGCCGCCAGACCCGCCTTGGAGTCGATGAGTTCCGCGATCTTGGCGTCGATCGTCTGGGCGGCAATGATCCGCCATGCCGTGACGGGTGCGGTCTGCCCGATCCGGTGGACCCGGTCGATGGCCTGGGTCTGTTCGGCGTTGGTCCAGGAGAGTTCGGCGAGGACGACGTTGCTCGCGACCTGCAGGTTCAGCCCGGTTCCCGCGGCAGTCAGCGAGCAGACTGCGACCTCGACGTCCTCATCGTTGACGAACGCATCGATGTTGCGCTGGCGTACGGCGGGGGTCTGGTCGCCGCGGATGGACGCGTAGCGAATGTCGCGGGAGTCGAACAGCTCCGAGGCGGCGTCCATGACATCGATGTGCTTGGCGAAGAACACCACCTTGCCGGTGTTACGAGCCAGCTGGGCGGTGTAGTCGGCGGCCAGAGCGGCCTTGGCCTGGCCGATCCGGCGGACCATCGTGAAGACATTCTCGCCCGAGGACGACTTCGTGGCTTCCTTGAGCTCCCAGCCCACAACCGTCCGTACGAGGTCGTGGTCGATGCCCTCGGCGGTTTCGCCGGAGGGCTCGGGGCGGGCGGCCATGGCGGCGTCGTACCGCTGGACCAGCCGCAGCGCGAGCTCCTGCTCAGCCTGTCGGATGGAGCGGGTGGTGGCGGCGTCGAGCTCGACGGTGAGGTCTGCGATCCGCCGGGCCGGGATGTCGCTGGCGACGTCGACCTTGCCGGTCGCCCAATCGAGGACCTTGGCGTCCGGGAACA
>JALDXR010000539.1:0-3051 GCA_032154865.1 Nocardioidaceae bacterium | reverse complement strand
GGTCGGCGTCGAGATTGTCGAGCGGCGTTCGACGCAGGAGCTCGTCGGCTCTCGTGCTCGCGGGTTCCACTCACGGACGATCGAGATCTTCGACCAGCGCGGCATCGCCGACCGTTTCCTCGCCGAGGGACGGACGGCCCAGTCGCTGAGCTTCGGCAACACCCCGCTGAACGTCGCCAGCTTGCCCTCTCGGCATCCGTACACGCTGGGGCTGGGGCAAGGCCACATCGAACGGATCCTGCTCGGCTGGGTCGAGGAGCTGGGCGTGCCGATTCGTCGTGGGCTCGAGGTCACCGGCTTCGCCCAGGACAGTGCCGGCGTCGACGTACATCTCGCCGAGGGCGAGCCGCTCCGGACGGCGTACCTGGTCGGAGCCGATGGTGGGCGCAGTGTCATCCGCCAGGTGGCCGGCATCGACTTCGTCGGCGCGGAGGCGACCCGCAGCCACCTGATCGCCGAGGTCGAGGTGACCGAGGAGACTCCCACTGGCATCCGGCTTGACGACGTCGGCATCCATGCGATGAATGTGATGGAAGACGGGGGCACCGTCGGGATCGTCGTGACCGAGCAGCGGCTCGGGCCCGCCTCCGAGCCGACCCTGGCCGACCTCAGCCAAGCACTGACGGCCGTGTACGGCACGGACTTCGGAGCCCACGGTCCGAGGTGGATCTCGAGGTTCACCGACGCCACCCGGCAGGCAGCCGCCTACCGCCGTGGGCGCGTGCTGCTCGCCGGAGACGCCGCGCACATCCATCCGCCCACCGGCGGCCAGGGCATCGGCCTCGGCGTACAGGACGCGGTCAACCTCGGCTGGAAACTCGCCCAGGTCGTCCAGGGTGTCTCACCCGACGGCCTCCTGGACAGCTACCAGGCAGAGCGACACCCCGCCACCGACCGCGTTCTGAAGAACGTGATGGCCCAAGCTCTCCTCCAGCGAGGGGACCCGCGAACCGAGGCGATGCGCGGCACGATCTCCGACCTGCTGAGCTTCGACGGGCCACGCGCCCAGCTCGCCGGACTCCTGTCCGGGCTCGACGTGTGCTACGACCTCGGCGAGGGACACCCGCTGCTCGGACGCCGCATGCCCGACCTCGACCTCACCACCGCTGATGGCGCGCGACGAGTCTTCGAGCTGCTCCACGACGCCCGGCCGGTGCTGCTCAACCTCGGTGCGCCCGACAGCATCGACATCACGCCATGGACGGACCGAGTCCAGCACATCGATGCCGACTACACGGGGACCTGGCAGCTACCCGTCATCGGAACGGTCACCGCCCCCGTCGCCGTCTTGATCCGGCCCGACGGGCACGTGGCCTGGGTGGGCGACGGAAAACAGACCGGGCTCAGCGAAGCCCTTACGACCTGGTTCGGCCAACCCGCGAAAGATGTTGCAGGACGGACCACGAACGTGGGCGATGTGGAGATCGACTGGTACACCGGGGCACGGCCCGACCTGCGGTCGCTCTTCGCGCTCGCCGAGGATTCGCAGAGGCAGCTGGATCAGTACCTCGGTCTCGGCCGAGTCCTGATCGCCAGTCGTGGCAGCCGGATCATCGGCCACCTCCAGCTGATCTCGGGGCCTCGAGCCGGCGAGATCGAGCTCAAGAGCATGGCGGTCATGCCCGAGGAGCAGGGCGCCGGCGTCGGCCGCGCGCTTGTGGAGGCCGCAGTCGAAAGGTGCGCGGCTGAGGGCTGGTCCCGGCTCCTTGTCTCCACTGCCGCAGCCGACACCGGGAACCTGCGGTTCTACCAACGCGTCGGCTTCCGGCTGCTGTCGGTGGAAAGGGATGCGTTCACCCCTGCGACCGGCTATCCAGATCCCATCCTGATCGACGGAATCGCTCTACGGGATCGCGTCTGGTTCTCCCAAGACCTCCCGCGCAGCGAGTCGGAGTGAGGCCATCGCTGCTCTCGACAGCTCCGCAGGTCAACGCCGTAGCTGTCCGATCATCAGCGACCGGACCACCCGTGACAGTCCGGGAGCCTGTCAGGGGTGGCGGTCCTGGTAGTGCTCGCGGAGCTGGTCGCGGCCCCAGTCGTCGGTCAGGTGTCGCCAGACCGAGTGCGCATGGTTGGCGTCGTCTTGGGTGTTGTCGTACTCGATGAGCAGCGTCGGTCCGCGCAAGCAGTAGTAGTGGCCGTGGCCGAACTCGAGCGGTCCAAGCCAGGTGAACTCCATCGTTTCCAGGCCTGCCTCATCAGCCTCGGCCCAGCACGTTGCGGCGTAGTCCGCCGGCGCGCGATCCAGGTAGCGACGCAGCAGCTGGTCGAAGAGGTCGCGCTGCGTGTCGTCGAGATCGCCTCGGGGGATGCCGCTGGGGAGCACGGCGGGATCGGCCACCGGGTCGAACCGGGTCAGGATGTCGCGAGGCGCGACGTCACCGGGCACGGCCACGGCTCGGCGCTCGGGATCCATCGCGGCGAGCAGCGCGCGGGGAAGGTCCTCCTCCGGCGCCAACAGCCGGTAGCCGGAGGCGAGGCCGGCAGCGGCGGCGGGCAATCGGGCAGGCTCGGCGCCGATGAAGTGCGGCGTGACGGTGTAGCGGTCGTCGCGCACCTCGACATGGATCGCCAGGTGGTGTCCGTTGATCCGCCACGACCACGGGCCGGCGCCGGGCTCGCCACCGATCCGGACCCAGTACTTGTCTGCGTCGGGTACGGCCCCGAGCACCAGGGCGCGTCGGGCCCGCTCCACCCGTACGGCGCCCAGCGTCACCTCATCCTTGCCGCTGCCGGCGCGTACCAGATCGTCGAGCAGGCCGCGCTGCTCTGCGGTCAACTCCTCGACCGGCTGGCCGGGACGGTCGCCGGGCAGGTAGGTCCAGATGTGCCGGTGGGGATCGTCGGGTGGCATGCGCACCGACTGCCGCTGCTGCGGAGTCAGGGCTGCCAGGAACGCCGCGGCCGCCTCGGCCATCGCCGCGGTAGTTGTCGCCGTGTCGTCGGTCATGTCGCCCATCATGCGTCGGCAGACCGACACCAGCGACGGAACCGCTCAGGAAGCCAGGCGTCGGGAGATGGCGGCGGAAGTGTCGGGGGCGATTCGGGACC
>JALDXR010000538.1:0-3051 GCA_032154865.1 Nocardioidaceae bacterium | reverse complement strand
GCACGCCCTGGGTGGCCGCGCTGATCCCCTACAACCGCACCGACCTGGTCGACCAACCACCCGAGACGTGGGACGAGCTGTGCCAGATCGCGGAGCAGGTCGGCCAGCAGGAAGACATCGGCGGCCTCATCGGGCAGGGCTTCAAGTACGAGGGGTTCGTCGTCAACTGGCTGGAGTACTACTGGTCCGCGGGCGGCGAGCTGTACAACGACGATCAGAGCGAGGTCCTGTTCGACCCCGAAATCGCGACGCAGACCACCGAGTTCATGCAGAACGCGATGGACGACGGCTGCTTCGCGCCGGGCTTCAACACCGCGACCGAGGAGGAAGGGCGTGCCGCCTTCCAGTCAGGCAAGGCGGTGTTCATGCGCAACTGGCCGTACGCCTACCAGTTGATCCAGGACGAGGGCGTGCCTCAAGTCGCCAAGAACTTCGACATCGCTCCGCTGCCGACCTTCACCGGCGAAGGGACGATCTCGGCGCTCGGTGGCTTCAACAACGCGGTGAGCGCGTACTCGAGCAACAAGGACGCGGCGAAGGAGTTCGTCGTGTGGGCAGCGACCGACCCTGAGGTCCAGAAGATGCTGGCCACCGTCGCCTCGGTTCCGCCGGTTCTCACGTCGGTCTACGACGAGCTGCAGAGCGATCCGGACATGGCGCTGCTGAGCGAAGTCCTTCCCGACGCGAAGCCGCGGCCGCCGGCACCGACGTGGAACACGATCAGCGTCGAGATGCAGGACGCGCTCTTCCCGGCCTACAACGGCGACGCGGATCCCGCTGAGGCATCTGACACCGTCGCCGACGCGTTCAACGAGAGCGTCGAGGAATAACAGGCGGAGCTGGCATGGCCGGAGCGGAAGTCGCGACCGAGCCGCGCACGCTCAGCGGTACGGGGCCCGGTGGACGCGGGCCCCGTACCAAGGGCCTGTCGGAGAAGGGTCTCGGTCGGCTGTTCGTCACGCCCGCGATCCTGCTGATGATCGGGGTCGCGCTGTTCCCGGTGATCTACGCCTTCGTCATCAGCCTGCGGGCGTACACCGGTCGGCTCTACGAGGGGTACGCCGGGCTCGAGAACTACCGAGAGGCGCTCTCGGACGACAAGTTCTGGGCCTCCCTCGAGTTCACCTTCGTGTTCACCGTGACGTCGGTGACGGCGGAGTTCGTGATCGGGCTCGGCTTCGCCCTGTTGATGAACCAGGCGTTCCGCGGCCGCGGCGTCACCCGGGCGGCGATCTTGGTGCCGTGGGTGATCCCCACGGTGATCGCGGCCCAGATGTGGTACTTCATGTTCAACGTGAACCCGGGCTCGGTCAACGCCCTGCTGGGGCTGGGCGACTTCAACTGGCTGGGTGAAGCCGGCTGGGTCAAGGTCGTCGTCATCTTCGCCGACGTCTGGAAGACCGCACCGTTCGTGGCCTTGCTGCTACTCGCCGGACTGCAGACCATCCCGACCGACGTCTACGAGAGCGCCCGCGTCGACGGGGCCAACGCCCTGCAGCGGTTCTGGCACATCACGCTGCCGTTGCTCCGGCCGGCGATCCTGGTGGCTCTCCTCTTCCGGACCGTCGAGGCGCTGCGCGTCTACGACCTGCCGCAGGTCATGACGCGCGGCTCGTTCGACACCGAGTCGTTGTCGATGGTGGTCCAGCAGTACGTGATTCAGACGCCCGATCCAGGCCTCGGATCGGCGCTGTCCACGCTCACGTTCGCCATCATCCTGGGTGTCGGGGTGATCTTCGTGAGTTTGCTGGGCCGGGAGCTCACCATCGGAAGGACCGACTGATGAGCGCCGCGACTGCCGAGACACGGCCGACCCGACGCCGGCGCAGCCGTGGCGCCGTCGAGTCGGCGACAAGAGGCCGGACCTGGGCGAAGACCGCGCTGCTGGCCGTCATCTTCCTGTGGTGTCTGGCCCCGTTCTTCTGGCTGATCATGACCAGCCTCAAGATCGAGGACAGCGCGCTGAACAGCCCGGATCTGTTCCAGGGGCCGTTCGGCTTCAAGAACTACGGCAACGTGTTCGAGCAGGACTTCCACCTCAACCTGCGCAACTCGCTGGCCGTCGCCGGCATGACCACCATCCTGTGCGTGGTGATCGGCTCCCTCGCCGGATATGCGATTGCGCGGCTTCCGCTGCGGGGGAAGATCCTGCTGCTGACCGGCATCCTCGCGGTCTCGCTGTTCCCGCCGGTGGCGCTGGTCCCGCCGCTCTACGAGCTGTGGCTGAAACTCGGTCTGCTCAACACGTACGAAGGGCTGTACATCCCGTACACGTCGTTCACCCTGCCACTGACGATCTTCATCCTCACCACGTTCTTCGCCGCCATCCCGAAGGAGTTGGAGGAGGCCGCCAAGGTCGACGGCGCGACGCCGTTCAAGGCCTTCTTCCGGGTGATCCTGCCGCTCGCGGCACCCGGCGTGTTCGCGGCGGCGATCATCATCTTCGTGTCGGCCTGGAACGAGTTCCTGCTGGCCAACACCTTCGCGCCGCGAGATCCCGAGGTCGCCCAAACCGTCCCGGTCGCGATCTCCCAGTTCACCGGAGCGGTGGACTTCCAGCGTCCGATCGGCAACATCACCGCGGCCTGCGTCGTGGTGACCATCCCGATGATCATCGTGGCGCTCGTGTTCCAGAAGCGGATCATCGCCGGTCTGACCGCGGGCAGCCTCAAGGGCTGACCGAGCGCTCAGTAGCCGCGTACGTCTGGCCAGCGGATCTCCACGCCGTCGGCCAGCAGCCGGGTCTGGAACTCCTCGACCAGCTTCGGGTCGTCGCAGATCTGCTGCGGGGTACGGCCGGTCGCCAGGCAGTAGGCCGCGAGCGCGCCCGCGACCTCGCCGATCCCCCACTCCACGGGATGTAGCCGGTAGCAGCCGTTGGTGACGTGCGTGGTTCCGATGTTTTTCGCGGCCGGCAGCAGGTTGGCCATCCGAATCGGCACGAGCGCTCGGAGCGGCACCTCGAAGGGACAGGACGCGATGTCGATGTAGCCGTCGCCGCCGGTGGACGGGTGGAGGTCGATGCGATAGCTCCCCACGCCGACGCTGTCG
>JALDXR010000537.1:0-3057 GCA_032154865.1 Nocardioidaceae bacterium | reverse complement strand
CTCCAAGACGTCGAGGTGCTGAACGGCGAGCTTCTCTGACCGGTATCCCGCGCTGCTAGGCGACGACGACGCCGCCGGTCTCCCGCATCGAATCCGGAGTAACGTGCCGGAGCTCTTCGGCGAACTGCGCCGGTGTCCGGATCGCATCCGACCGATGAGCGTTGACCGCAGCCGCCCGGTGAGCGATCGCGACCAGGTCGCGGCCGGCGCCGAGGTGACGCAACCACCAGGCTCGGGTCGCTCGCGACCAGGACGGCCGGACGACGACCGACCCGCTGCGGCAATGGCCGGACAGTGCGACGCCTAGCAGCCGACCGAGCGCCCGAGTGTCGGCGAGCTCCGGATCATCGACCCGGGTGCGGGACACCGCCGCGTCGACGCCGAGCCCGGTCACCTTGACCCGGCCGAGACTGCTCCACACCAGCGATCGCGGGGTCAGCCGCAGATGCGGCAGCCCGGCGGCGTGCGCGGTCGCGAGCGTCTCACTGACCTGGCGGAAACCGTCGGCCGTCCGATGGGGGTCGAGCGGTCCGTCGACGACCAGGGTGGCCAGGTTGCGACCGGGGATCCACTCGCGCACTACGTAGGGCGGGGCCGAGTCCTGATTCGCGTCGAAGATCTGCGGCAGGCCGGGATGCGTCACCTGGCTGGCGGCGCGGACCGCGTCGAACACGTCGGCGGGCGGGAGAAAGCCGCTGTGGAAGACCTGCACCGCCACGGTTCGCTTGAGCAGTTCGTCCCAGCCTTTCCATACCGAGAAGACGTCGGTTCGCTCCCGAACCCGGTGCAGTTGGTATCGGCCGTCGAGGCGCGTGCTCGGTCCCACGCCGACGTCCGTCATGGCGGCCTCCCGTAATCGGACACATACTTGCCATTTCTGTGCCCATTCCCCGCGGCGTCACGCACGCCAGTCGGCGCAATCGACCGCGTTGGCCTGGGGACTTTCGTATGAGGGAGGATTCCGCGCCTTTGCGGCCTAGCTGCCGGTTTGGGCACAGCAGCACTTGCTCCAACGGTGCGAATCGGTCGCGGTAGACGGGACATCCGGCCGTTTGACCGGGTCCTTCGACCCTGCCGCGGGGGTGGTCACACACGCGAATCTTGTCTTGCGGGCCCCGTGGCCGAAAGGCCGCGGGATGACCGGAGGGAATGAGTCGATCCCTTCGGAACCGCTAGCCCCCCGGGTGGTGAGCTGCTCGTGGCTCCGGCCCGAGCCACCGTCGGCAAGACGGTCGGAACCAAACCCGGTGGGCTAGCGTCATTTCGGGCACCTGCGCAAACGGATAGCCGTTTCCCGTCACATCCGCCGGGACCGGACACTCACCGTGACCAGGGACCCGAGGCGTGGTGCCGAAAGGCCGTACCCGGCCGACGACCGCGTGTGTTGGGCTGGCAGGGATGACGAGCAGCATGCCGCCCCGCCCGATGGTGATCGTCGGCGTCGACGGCTCCGAAGACGGACGTCACGCCCTGCACTGGGCGGCCGGCGAGGCTGCCCGGCGCGGCCGACCGCTCCGGGTGATGCATGCCGTCGACTTCCCGGACCGCCCACTCGGCCCGACGACGGCGTCCGAGCCGGACACGATGGTCGGCCTCGACGAGGCACGCCGCATCGTCGCGGACGCGCTGGCCGACGCCGGACGTACCTGGCCGAAGGTCGACATCAGCGGAGACTGGATCGTCGGGACACCGTGGGCGGTTCTGACCCGCGCCGCGACCCAGACCGACCTGATCGTCATCGGTGCCCACGGCCGGAGCCATCCCTGGGCCGCCCGGATGGGCTCGGTCGCGGCTGACGTCGCACACCGGGCGACCTGTCCAGTGGTCGTTGTACGAGCGGGTCGACGCCGGCGCTACGCGGAGCACCCGCACGGGATCGTCCTCGGCATCGACGGCTCGGAGACCTCCCTCAACGCGACCAACTTCGCTTTCGCCGCCGCTTCCGCGCGCCGGTTGCCGCTCACGGTCGTCCACGCGGTGTGGGACCCGGTGCCGCACGTCGTCTATCCACGCGAGCCCGCCGCGACCCCACTCCCGCTCAACGGCGCGGAATCAGCCGACATCGACGACACGATCGCGGGTGGGCGCGAGGACTATCCCGACGTGGGTGTGGCGACGCGGTACGAGAACGGACGACCGGCGCAGGTGCTCGCCGACCTCTCCGCCGGGGCAGACCTCCTCGTCGTCGGCGCCCGTGGTCACGGCACCACCGGAGATCTGCTCCTCGGGTCGGTCAGCCGCAACGCACTGCAGCTGGCACCGTGCCCGGTCGCCGTCGTACGCGGCTCGAGCGAACGGGTCCAGTCAGTGGCGACACCGACCGCTTGACCAGGGTGCGCCTGGGGTCTTGCGGGCGCTAGGGGGTCTGGCCGGAGGTTTCGGCCGACTCGGCGATCTGCCGGTGGACTTCCTCCATGTCGATCTCCCGCGCCTTGGTGATGAGCTCCTCGAGTGCCGGCTCGGGCAAGGCACCGGGCTGCATGTAGAGCACCACCCGGTCGCGGACGATCATGAGCGTCGGAATCGAGGAGATCGAGAACGATCCGGCGATCTCCGGCTCGGCCTCGGTGTCGACCTTGGCGAAGACGATGTCGTCGTACCGCTCGGAGGCGCCTTCGAAGATCGGCGCGAACATCCGGCACGGTCCGCACCAGGCGGCCCAGAAGTCGACGAACACCAGACTGTCGCCGCTCACCACCTCGTCGAAGTTGTCCTTGGTCAGCTCGACCGTTGCCACGACTGTCTCCTCTTTCAGCATCGGGGTATCGCTAAGGCCAACAGTGCCTGACGCGGTGACATTCCCCTACCGCGGTCCAGGGACCCACCTCGAGCCGCAGGTCCCGCCTCCGAGGACGAAAGTCCCGGCACCGGGTGACTGCCGGTCGATGTGCGGTCGCCAGCCGCGTACTTGAGTGGTTACCGAGGTGGTTCCTGTGACCTCGCACCACGGGAACCACCTTGTACCCACCGGGTCCGAGGAGGCGACCATCTCCGTACTCATCGCGACTCGACCCACATCGGCGACCCGACCATCTACTACGCCCTGTAGTATCTAGT
>JALDXR010000080.1:0-10315 GCA_032154865.1 Nocardioidaceae bacterium | reverse complement strand
AGGTGAGGCTGAGCTGATCCGATGCCATTGAATTCAACCATTCAGTTAATTAACTAGTTGGTTGAGTATGGCCCGGACCTCAACGCGCTGTCAAGGCTGGCTATCGACGGCGCTAGGTGGTGACCCGGGTGGTGGGGAGCGGGCGATCGGCGGGCTCGGGACGACTGCTCCGGCGCTCGCAGTCGGCGATCGTGTCGCGGAGCAGCTCGAAGAGCACCGTGTCGGGATCGTCGATGCAGGCCTCGCCGATGCTTCGCACGGCGTGGTGGATGATGCCGACGAACGGCCGCTTCTTGGCGCGCTTGGTGTGCCAGGGCGACGTCCGGACGAACTCGTCGGCCCAGGCGGCCGCCAGCGGAGTCGCGTCCATCGCCCGCTGGCTCCCGAGCCCGAGCGCGTCGGTGTCCGAGCTACCGTTCGCCCGACGCTCTTCGATACACCGGATGGTGCCGACGGCGAGCACGCGCTGCCGGTCCTCGGCGGCGATCGGGAGTGCCGCGGTCGCCGCTCGTAGCGCGATGTCGACGTCGAAGGTCGGATCGTCGCTGGTCAGGCCGATGACCGAAGGCACGAGTGGAGCGAGCAAATGTCGCCCCTCGTCGGTGGTGTAATCGTTGACGTCCCGCGCAATCGCGGCGAGCGCCGGATGGGTGCAGTCCGGGTGATCGGACCACGGCTCGCCGGCCATGTAGGAGACGAGCTCCATGAAACAGGCACCATTACGCGGTCGGCGATGCTTCCCACGAGAGAGCACGGGAACCGTGTCCGGCGGCCAGTTGATTCGTGTGGAATGACGCACTGCTTCGGCCTTTTCGGGGGCGCTCGGTCCATTCCAGTGTGCGACGGATGCCAGACGCGCACAATGCCTCCGGTCGTACGCCGGATCAGCTCGACTGCCGGACCACCAGCTCGGTGGGCAGAACGACCGAGTCGTCCGGCCCGGCCCGGCCCTCCATCTGGGCCAGCAGCAGGGCGGCCATCTCCTGTCCCATCCGCTCGGCCGGCTGGTGCACCGTCGTCAGCGGGGGGTCGGTGTGCTGCGACAACGGCGAGTCGTCGAAGCCCACCACGGCGACGTCGTCGGGTACGTGCCGACCGTGCTCTCGCAGGACCGTCAGCGCACCGGCCGCCATCGGGTCACTCGCGGCGAATACGGCATCCAGGTCGGGGACCCGGTCCAACAGCTCGCGCATCGCGCGTACTCCGCTCGCCTCGCTGAAGTCGCCGTCCGCGACGGCTGCGGTCGCCGGATCATGGCCGGCCGTGTCGAGCGCCTGCCGGAAGCCCTCGAGTCGTTCGAGTCCGGCACTCATGTCCTGCGGGCCGGTGATCGAGGCGATGCTGCTGCGGCCCCGGCTCAGCAGGTGCTCGGTCGCGGCCCGGCCGCCGCCGCGGTTGTCGACGTCGACGTAGCGACCTCCGGTCCAGCCGGCCGGCCGCCCGCCGAGGACAACCGGAAGGCCACGAGCGAGCAGGTGGTCGGGCAGCGGATCGTCACCGTGCAGGGACAGCAGGAGTACGCCATCGACGTGCTGGCCGGTGAGGTAGTGCTCGAGCCGACTGTGGCCGGCGGTCGACTGCGCCATCGCGAGTACGAGCTGGCGCGACGACGCCGTGATGGCCGTGCTCACGCCGCGGACGATCCCGGCGAAGAACGGCTCGCCGAAGATGCGCTCCTCGGACTCGGAGATCAGCAGGGCGACCGTGTCGGTCCGCTGGGTCACCAGTGCCCGCGCCGCCCGGTTGGGCACGTAGCCGAGCTCGTCGATCGCCCGGAGCACCGCCTCGCGGGTACGCTCGGCGACCTGCGGCGAGCCGTTGATGACGCGGGACACGGTGCCGCGCCCGACGCCGGCCCGGGCCGCCACCTGCTCGATGGTCGGCTGGCCAGAACCCTGGCCCAGTCGTCGCACAGTCACCGACGACCTCGATCGCGTCCTTGGTTCACGCGGCACCTCATTCGCTCACGGGCGAAAGTATGCCTCGGCGATGCCGGCCGAGCAGATCGGCGTACCACTGGGCGCTGGCCTTCGGGATCCGCTGCAGGGTCTGGTGATCGACGTAGACGAGCCCGAATCGCTTCCCGTACCCGCGAGCCCACTCGAAGTTGTCGAGCAGCGACCACACGAAGTAGCCGCGCAACGGGACGCCCCCGCGGATCGCCGTGGCGCACGCCTCGATGTGCTGGCGCAGGAAGCCGATCCGGTCGCCGTCGTCGACGCGCCCGTCGGGAGCCAGGACGTCGTCGTACGCCGCGCCGTTCTCCATCACGTAGATCGGGAGGCTGGTGTAACGGGCGGCCATCTGCAGCACCTCGGTGAGTCCGCCGCTGTCGACCTCCCAGCCCATTGCGGTCTGGGGCAGGTCGCGACCCACGAAGCCGGCCAGTTGCGTGCCGGGGTACGGGCCCTGGCCGACGACGTGCCGGGTGTAGTAGTTGACGCCGAGGAAGTCGAGCGGACTCGAGATCAGGGCGTGGTCGCCCTCGCGGACGAAGCCGAACTCGGACACGTCAGCCAGGTCGGACCGGACGTCGGCCGGATAGGCGCCGGTGAACAACGCGTCGAGGAACAGCCGGTTGTGCAGTCCGTCGATCCGGCGCGCCGCCTCCAGGTCGCCGGCGTTGTCGGTCTGGGCCGAGACCGGATAGAGGTTGAGGGTGATCCCGATCTGGTGGTCGCCGGCGGCGCGGATCGCCTGGACCGCGAGACCATGGCCCACCAGCAGGTGATGGGCGGCGGCGACCGAACCGGCCGGGTCGACCCGACCGGGCGCGTGCATGCCGGCGGCGTATCCGAGGAAGGCCGAGCACCACGGCTCGTTCAGCGTCGACCACGCACTGACCCGGTCGCCGAGGGCATCGACGACGAGGTGGGCGTACTCGGCGAAGCGAAGCGCCGTCTCGCGCTCCGGCCATCCACCGGCGTCCTCGAGCTCTTGCGGCAGGTCCCAGTGGTAGAGCGTGAGCCAGGGCATGATGCCTCGGTTCAGGAGCTCGTCGACGAGCCGACGGTAGAAGTCGAGCCCGCGCTGGTTCGCCGGCCCGCTGCCGCCGGGCTGCACGCGTGGCCACGACACCGAGAAGCGGTAGTTGGCGATGCCCAGATCGGCCATCAGGGCGATATCCTCGCGCCACCGGTGGTAGTGGTCGATAGCGACGTCGCCGGTGTCGCCGCCGACGACCCGGCCCGGCGTGTGGCTGTAGGTGTCCCAGATCGAGTCGGTCCGGCCGTCGGTGCGATGGGCGCCTTCGATCTGGTACGCGGCGGTGGCCGCTCCCCAGGCGAAGTCGTCGGGGAAGTCGGCGAGTTCGACCTGGTCGACCTCGGCCTCGGTACGTACGTCGAGATCTGTCATGCCTTGACGCCTCCTTCCATGATTCCGCCCACGATCTGCTTGCCGAAGGCGATGAAGATGACCGTCAACGGAACGATGGACAGCAGGGTCCCGGTGAAGATCATCGAGTAGTCCGCGCTGTAGTTGCCGGTCGTGAGCTGCTGGATGGCCACCTGCACGGTCGGGTTGTCGGGGCTCAGTGCGATGAGCGGCCAGAGGAACTCGTTCCAGTTCTGCATGAACGTCAGCAGGCCGAGTACGGCGATTCCCGGCCGTACCGCCGGCAGCACGATGTTCCAGTAGATCCGCAGTGTCGACGCGCCGTCGATGCGGGCGGCCTCGACGAGCTCGTCGGGCACGGCCTGGATCGTGTACTGCCGCATGAGGAAGATGCCGAAGCCGTTGACGAGGAACGGCAGGATGACCGCCTGGAGCGTGTTCACCCAGTCGAGCTCGACCATCATGATGTAGAGCGGCACGATGCCGATCTGCTGCAGCGGCACCGCCATCGTCAGCAGGATGACCGCGAGCAGGGCGGTCGATCCGCGGAACCGCAGCTTGGCGAACGCGAACCCGGCCAGGGTCGAGATGACGACGACCGAGAACGCGACCGCGCCGGACACGATGAACGAGTTAACCAGCCCTTTGACGAGGTTCGACCCGTCGTCGTTGAGCGCCGTCGAGACGTTGTCGGCGAGGTTGCTGCCGGGCGTGATCGGCGGCGGGAACGTCGTCGCCGCGGACGCATCGCGACTGGCGACCACGATCATCCAGTAGAGCGGGAAGAACGACAGGATCAGCGTCGCGCCGAGTGCGATCCGGGTCAGCGCCGTCGCGTCCCAGATGTGGACCCCGGCTCCACTGCGCCGGCGGCGTCCCCACGATCGGCCGGCCCGGCCCTGGTTCGGCGGCTCGGTCGGCGTCGTGGCCCGGGAACGGCTCGCTACGGTGCTCATCGCGACTCCCTGATCCGGTTGACGACGAGGTAGTTCGCGAGTGCGACGACGATGATGATGGCGAACAGCAGCCAGGCCGCGGCCGCCGCGAGACCGTAGTTGTTGCGTTCTCGGAAGGCCTGGACGATGTACATCGCCACCGTCTGGTACTGCCCGGTCGTCCCGCCGTCGAATCGGCCCGATCCGAACATCAGGGGCTCGGCGAACAACGTGAGTCCACCGATGGTCGAGATGAAGACGGTGAAGATGATCACCGGCTTGAGCTGCGGCACGGTGATGTGCCAGAACTGCCGCCGAGACGACGCGCCGTCGACCGTCGCGGCTTCGTAGAGCACGCGGGGGATGGCCTGCATGGCGGCGAGGTAGATGATCGCGTTGTAGCCGGTCCACCGCCAGTCGACCATCGTCGAGATCGCGAACCAGGACGCGAGCGACGTCTTGCGCCAGTCGATCGGGTCGACCCCGACCTGGCCGAGCAGCCAGTTGATCATCCCGTACTCGGTGCCGTAGATCTGGCTGAACACGATCGCGACCGCGACGACCGACGTCACCATCGGGATCAGGACTCCGAGTCGGAAGAGCAGCCGTCCGCGCAAGCGCTTGTTGAGTGCGTTCGCGATCAGCAGGGCCAGCAGCAGCTGCGGCACCGTGGCGAGGACGAACATGCCGAGCGTGTTGACGACCGTCGTCATGAACCGGTCGTTGGTCAGCAGGAACTGGTAGTTCTCGAGGCCGACGTATTCCTTGTCGCCGGCGAGCTGCCAGTCGTGCAGTGAGACCCACAGCGTGAACCCCAGGGGGAAGGCGCCGAAGATCGCGAAGAGGATGAAGTACGGCGACACCAGCAGGTACGGGCTGGCCTTCAGGTCCACTACCGACAGGGCACGTCGAACGCGACTCCGTCGGCGCAGTGGAGCGACAGCGGGTTGCGTCCCAGGAGGCTCGGACGCAACCCGCTCCGCCGTCTTCACGGTCGATCACCCACTGGTGTCGACCACTTCCTGGCCGGCCGCGACGAACGCGTCCCATGCCTCGTCTGCTGCGTACGTCCCCTCGATGACGCCGTAGAGCACGTCCTCCACCGCGGCGCGTACCGCCGAGTGCAGCTCGCCGTAGTAGACCGGCTGGAAGGACGTGATCGAGTCGGAGATGATCTGGCCCACCGGAGCGTCGTTGAAGTACGCGTTGGTGCTGTCCGCGACGGCCGGATTCTGCTGCGCCTCAGGCGAGCTCGGGAAGACGCTGATCGCCTTGTACGCCGCCAGTTGGCTGTCCGGACTCGTCAGGAAGTCCGCCAGGTCGGCCGCTTCCTCAGGGTGCTCGCTCTGCGCCGGAACGGCCAGCCACGAGCCGCCCCAGTTGCCGCTCGTCCCCGGCACCGGAGCCATGTCCCAGTTGCCGGCGTTCTGCTTGCCCGAGGTCGACTCGATCACGCCGGCCATCCAGGCCGGGCAGCCCATCGTCGCGAATCCGCCGGCCTCCATGGCGACGTTCCACTCGTCGGTCCAGTTCTGGAACGGGCCGATGGCGCCCATGTCGTTGAGCTCGAGCACGTAGTCGAAGGCCGTCTGGACCGCGGGGGAGTCCGCCAGGGTGTAGCCGTTGTCGTGGTCGAAGTAGCTGGTGCCGTCGCCGTTGCCGGCCTCTTGCACCAATCGGATGTTGTAGATCTGGTTGGGGCTGTCCACGAACGCCGCGTCGACGCCGGAGTCGACGAACTTCTGCGCGGTCTCGGTGAAGCCGTCCCAGTCCGCCCACATCGCGGCGACCTCGTCCCGGTTGGTCGGCAGCCCGGCTTCCTGGAACAGGTCGGTGCGATAGCACATGGCCATCCCGCCCACGTCCGTGCCGAGTCCGGCGAGCTTGCCGTCGCCCGTGAAGCCCAGCTCCCACTTCCAGGCCGGGTAGTCCGACTCGCGGGAGTCGAGTCCGTACTCGGAGAGGTCGACCCAGGCGTCCGACATGGACATCATCTGGCCGACGCCCTGTTCCTCGATGGCCACCACGTCACCGGCGCCGCTGCCGGCGTCGAGTTGCTGGATCAGCTGCGGGCGGTACTCGTTGTCGTAGTCGTCGGTGACGATGTTGTAGTCGACCGTGATGTTGGGGTTGTCCTTCTCGTACTGCTTGACGAGCTGGTCGTAGCCGAAGCCGTCGCCACCGAAGACGTTCACGGTCAAGGTGACCGGTTCGTCGGCAGTGCCCCCGCTGCTTCCCTCGTCGTCCCCTCCGCAGGCCGGCGCCAGCAGCGCGATCGCCGCGACCCCGACCAGCCAGCGGAGTCTTGACCTCCGTGCCGCCTTCATGCTGATCACCCTGACCTCCGTCTCTGGCGCTCCCCAGCGGTTTCATCCCGAGTATGGGAGCGCTCCCAGACAGAGTGGAGCGTCGCTGGTGGAGCCGTCAAGAGTCCCATGGGAGCGTTCCCATAGTCCGTTATCGCATCGTTACGCGACCTCGCGTATGGGAGCGTGGACATTGTGGACGGTGTCGAGGGGCCATTGCGGGCGGGACCCGTCACCGTGCCGTCCGACGAGCTCGCCTGGCGGTTCTCCCGATCCAGCGGGCCGGGCGGCCAGGGCGTCAACACGACCGACTCCCGGGTGGAGCTGTCCTACGACGTCGCGACGTCACGGGCGTTGTCGGAGTCGCAGCGCGGTCGGGCCCTGTCGCGGCTGAGTGACCGGCTGGTCGACGGCGTCCTGACCGTCACCGCGTCCGAGCACCGATCGCAGCTGCGCAACCGGCATGCGGCGGCGGACCGACTGGCCGAGCTCCTCGCAGCCGCATTGGCGCCGCCGCCGCGCCGCCAAGCAGCGGCGCAGCGAGACCAAGCGGTTGCGGCGGCCGCCTGCCGAGTGATGTCGCGATACCACGTTCTCGTGGTGTGTGCCCACTCTGCACGGTGTCGACGCCGTGCAGAGTGCGTACGAGCCGTGCAGAGTGCCGACGAGATCTGCGGAGTTGCGGCGGCCGACTGACCGACGAGCGCGCCACGAGTGATGTCGCGATGGTCGTCAGGACAGGCCGACGATGTCGCCGTTGTCGTCGATGTCGACGTGGCGGAGCGCCGGGTTGGAGCCGAGTCCCGGCATGGTCCGCATGTCGCCGCAGATCGGGTAGACGAACCCGGCGCCGACGGAGGCCCGCACCTCGCGCACTGGCAGGGTCCATCCGGTCGGAGCGCCGGTCGCCTTCGGGTCCGACGTGATCGACAGGTGCGTCTTGGCGATGCAGACCGGCAGGTGGCCGAAGCCGGCTCGCTCGTACGTGTCGAGCGACCGGTTCGCCTGCGCGGAGTACTCCACGTCGGCGGCGCCGTAGACCTTGGTCGCGACGGTCTCGATCTTCTCGCGCAGCGAAGCCTCGTCCGAGTAGAGCAGCTGGAAGTCGCTGGGCTCGTCGGCCGCCTCGGCGATGGCCTCGGCCAGTTCGGCCGCCCCGGCGCCACCGTCGGTGAAGTGCGTCGAGACCGCGACGCGAGCGCCGGCCGCCTCGGCGATCTCGCGGATCGCGGCGTGCTCCGACGGGTGGTCGGTAGGGAAGGCGTTGACGGCCACGACCGGCGAGACACCGTGCAGCCGGATGTTCTCGATCTGCTTGCGAAGGTTGTCGGCGCCCGCGTGCACCTCGTCCGGCGACTCGGCCAGAAGCTCGTCCGGCAGCGGCTTGCCGGCGACGATGCGGTGCCGACCCGAGTGGGCCTTGAGCGCGCGTACGGTCGCGACGACCACGGCGGCGTCGGGGGCCTCGCCGGAGATCCGGCACTTGAGATTGAAGAACCGCTCGGCTCCCATGTCGGCACCGAAGCCGGCCTCGGTGATGAGGAAGTCGCCGCAACGCAGCCCGATCCGGTCGGCGACGATCGACGAGTTGCCGGTCGCGATGTTGCCGAACGGCCCGGTGTGGACGAGTACGGGCGTGTGCTCGAGCGTCTGCAGCACGTTGGGCTTGATCGCCTCCCGCAGCAACACGGTCATCGCTCCGGCCGCGTCGAGTTGCTCGGCCGTCACGGGCTCACCGTCGCCGGTGTAGCCGACCACGACCCGTCCAATCCGGGCCCGGAGGTCCTGGAGGTCGCGCGCCAGCGCCAGCGCCGCCATCACCTCGGACGCCGCGGTGATGTCGAAGCCGGTCTGGCGAGGCACTCCGTCGCCGCGGCCGCCGAGACCCACGACGATGTTGCGGAGGGCCCGGTCGTTGACGTCGAGGACCCGCCGCCAGGTGATGTTGTGGAAGTCGAGTCCGAGCGCGTTGCCGCGGTAGAGGTGGTCGTCGACAACCGCACTCAGCAGGTTGTGCGCCGCGGTGACCGCATGCATGTCGCCGGTGAGGTGCAGGTTGAGCACCTCCATCGGCACGATCTGGCTGTAGCCGCCGCCGGCCGCGCCGCCCTTGATGCCGAGCGTCGGCCCCATCGACGGCTGCCGTACGGCGACCGTCGCCCGTCGGCCGAGGTGACCGAAGCCCTGCCCGATGCCGACCGTGGTTGTGGTCTTGCCCTCGCCGAGTGGGGTGGGAGTGATCGCACTGACCACGACGTACCTGGCTCGCGGCCGGTCGGCGAGCCGCTCGATGGCGTCGAGCTTGACCTTGAGTACGTGCTCGCCGTGCCATTCGAGCAGGTCGCTCTCGAGACCCATGAGGTTGGCGATGTCCTCGATCGGCTTGAGCGACGTCGCCCTGGCGATCTCGAGGTCACTGGGAAAGGACATGCGATCAGTGCTCCCTTGCGTTGCGTATCGCCCATCATGATTGCGTATTACGCAATCCGTCCACCTCGGAGGCCCCGTTTCTCCTCCAGTATTGAACAGCGATTCAAACTGGTCGTGGCTGACCGACCACGCACGGTGCAAGGAAGTGCCGTCCGGGAGCGGGCGGCCGGGTGAACTCGACCTGTCACATGGGACGCAGCGGCCGCGCGGCCCTCACTCCTCGCCGGTGAGCCGGAACGACCGCAGCCGGTCGCCGGCCAGCCACACTGCCGCCACGGTGACGACGGCAGCGGCGACGATCGCGTACGCCGGGTTGACCGTCTCGACGTCGGACGGTGTCACGCCGGCGTCCCCGGCGATCCCCTCGGCCAGGCCGACCGCCCAGGCGCTGACGCTCAGCCAACGCACGCCGCTGAGCAGCCCGCCGAGCAGGCCCTCCCAGACGAGCACATAGATCAGGCCGGTCGCGACGGCATGCCGAGTGGCGGCCGACAGCAGCAGGAAGATCGCGCAGTAGACGATGGCGCCGAGCAGGCTTCCGACGCCGTACGCGACGGTCGGACGCGCTTCGCCGGTCAGGATGGCGCAGGCCAGCATGATCGGCAGCACGGTGAACAACGTCGTCGCCGTGACGGCCACGACGTATTTGCTGACGACGATGACGTGCCGCGAGATGGGCTTGGCCAGCAGGTAGACGATCGACCCGTCGTCGACCTCGGCGGCGAGCACGCTGGTGGCGCAGATCAGCGCGACCAGCGGCAGGACGACGGTCATCCCCAGCCCGAGCACGACACCCTCGGTGGCGTCCCGATCCACGCCGACCAGGGCCCGGAGGATGCCCGCCATGCCGACCAGCACCAATGGGAGAAGGACCAGCACGACCGCGCGCCGGGTCCCGAGGCCGTTGCGGACGGTGAGCCCGATGATCGTGGCGTTCGTCATGACACCCCTAAGAGCTGACCAGATAGGCGAAGACGCTCTCCAGCGACTCGTCGGTGGGCTTGACCTCGAGCAGCCGGATGCCGGCGGAGCTGGCGAGTTGCGGAAGCACCACGGCGAACCGGCCGAAGTCGACGGCCTCGACATCCAGGCCGTCGTCGGATCGCAGCGTCACCCCTCGACACGACGAGTCGCCGATCAGCAGGCTGGCCAGCTGACGGTCGTCGTCGGTGCGGATCAGGTATCGGTTCGGCCGGTCGGTCATCAGGCGGCGGATCTCGCCGAAGTCGCCCGAGGCCGCGTGTCGGCCGGCGACCATCACCTCGATGTGACTGGCGACCTGCTCGACCTCCTCGAGGATGTGCGAGC
>JALDXR010000079.1:0-10416 GCA_032154865.1 Nocardioidaceae bacterium | reverse complement strand
GTAGTTGAGGTTGAACGGGAACCCGGCGACGTCCTTGTCGTTGAGCGTGTGGGCACCGGCCGCGTCGTGCGGCATGCCGACCGCGGTCTCGCCGGTCACCTGGTCGACGGCGTAGTTGTACGAGATACCGGTACGGAAGATCCCACCCGATCTGCTCGATGTCTCGATCGCCATTGCCTGCGGCTGAGCACGGTGAATCCGGCTCTGCGGAGCTCTTTGATGATTCGCTTCTCACGGCCCATGCGTTGCTCCTCCGTCGGAAGGCGACACTGCACGGCCGTCGCGGCGACAGCGATGGCCCCTGACGCCGGCCGCATCCGACAGCATATGTACCGAAACGTTCTCCCCGCCAGCGGTCAGGCGACGCCTTCGAACCGGCGGTGCAACTCGCGTACGTCGGCGGCCAGATCCGGGAACGGTCCCTCGACGACGACGTCCGGGGCGATCTCCCGGATCGGCAACGGCCGTACCGGTGCGCTCGCCGACCTGCCCCACTCCTCGAGCCAGTCCGACCGCTGCCGGGACGACGACGCGTAGACGATGCGGCCCAGCCCGACCCAGCCATGCGCGGCGGCGCACATCGGACAGTGCTCGGTCGAGGTGTAGACCGTCGCCCGCGATCGCTCCTCCGGCGTCAGATGGGCCGCCGCCCACCGGGCCAGCTCGAACTCCGGATGCCGCGTGGCGTCGCCACTCGCGACCCGATTGTGGTCCTCGGCGAGCACCTGACCGTCGCCAGAGACGAGAACCGAGCCGAACGGCTCGTCGCCGGCGTCGAGCGCCTCACGAGCCAGTTCGACGCAGCGGCGGAGGTGGCGCAGGTCAGTCTCGTCGGTCATCTCGGTCCTTCGTGGTGGCGTCATGAGCTGCGGGGCTCCACGCTATTCCACTCGTACGCGAGGCGACCGGCTCACTCGGGCAGGTCGAAGTCGTACGCGAAGGTGTGGCTGTCGCCGGACATGATCGCGCGGAAAACCTCGAGCGGGCGCTCGTCGGTGTACGCGATCCGATAGAGCTCGGCGATCGGGATGCCGGGGCCGAGTTGGAGCCCGGTGGCCTCCTCCGGGGTCGGCATCCGAATCGTGATCTCCTCGCGGAACCGTTTGAGCCTGAGCCCGCGCTCCTCCAGTCGGGCGTACGCTCCGCCCGGGCCGGTGTCCTTCTCCATGATGGGGGAGCGCCACACGTCGTGGAGGCGGTAGTAGCTGTCGGCCAGCTGGATCGGCGAGTCGTCGATCCAGGTACGCCGGCGTCGGACGAAGACCTTGATGCCCGGGCTGACGTCGAGCCGCTTCGCGACCCAGTCGGCCGCCGGCTCGGTGGAGAGTCCGAGGATCTCCTGTCGCCAGGCGAGTCCGCGCTCCTCGGCCTCGAGCTGCAGCGGCCCTTTGCCGCCGTCGCGGCGCCAGCGGGCGTACCGATCGGAACCGACCTGGACGACCGCCGGCGGCTTGCGGACGAAGACACCGCGACCGGCCCGGCTGTCCACGAGGCCTTCGGTCTTCAGTGCCGCGACGGCCTGTCGCGCGGTCTGCGGGGCGATGCCGTACCGGTCGACCAGGTCGCGCTCGGACGGCAGTCGCTCGCCGGGCTTGATCTCGCCGTCTCGGATCGCCGTGCGCAGATCGTCGGCGATCTGTCGCGACGGTGACCGGGGGTCGTTCCGGTTGATAGCCATGACCTGTCCCCTCTGTGCCCTCGAGCAGGTTCCCCTCGTGCGGCAGTGCCCTACGGCGTTACCTCGCTAGCGTCGTAAGCAAAGTGTGGAATGGCCCGGCCGAGTAGGTAAGGACTTTCGGCAGGTGCACACGACCGGCAAATCATCTAGCGGCCGGATCGGCCCCTGAGGTCAGCTGGTTGAGGCGGGAGTGAACAGCTCGACGAGGTTGCCGGCCGGGTCCGCGAGCAGGATCTGCTGTCCACCGGGACCGGTGACGACATCGCTCCGGAAGGTCAGACCGGCCTTCCGCAAGCGGTCGATCTCGGCATCGAGATCGTCGACGGTGAGGTGGATCCGGTTGCGACCGGCGATTGCGGCGTCTGCGGGTGTGGCGCGGGCGCCGGAGCTTTGTGGTCCGGAGAGCAGCAACCGCAGTCGGCCGCGGGCGACGTCGGCGAACGCGGGTAGATGCGTACTACGCGGGCTGAAGCCGAGGTGAGTCGTGTAGAAGTCGAGCGCCGCCTGTACGTCGTCGACGATGTAGCGGACGCTGACCATGCTGTCGTCGATCTCGGTCACGGCGAATCATCCCTTCGGGGTAGGTGTCGATATGCCGCGCATGAAGAACTCGATGCGGGTGTGAAGCTCGGCGGCGACCTGGCGGAACGCGGGATAGCTCTTGCGGCCGGCGCCGTCTGCGGCGGGGTCCGGGATGCTCCAGTGGACCGGTTCTGGCCCGCCGGGAAACTCCGGGCAGACCTCGCGGACCTTGTCGCAGAGGGTGATCACGTAGTCGAACCGGCTTCTGGCGTACTCGTCGAGGTGTTTGCTGCGACGGTGGGAGATGTCGATGCCGTACTCTCGCATCACCCGGACCGCGTTCGGATGCAGGTCCTTCGGGTGGCTGCCGGCACTGGCGACCTCGATCCGGTCGTCGGCGGCGCGGGCGAGGAACGCCTCGGCTATCTGGGACCGAGCACTGTTGCCGGTGCAAAGGAAGAGCACTCGCAACGTGGCGGTGCGACGGTGCGGACCGAAGGCTGCTGGACCGGTGGCCAGGCCAGGATGAAGTGCCACCCCGGTCGCGGCGAGGAGTTGGCCGCAGCGGATCAGTTCGACGTGATAGTAGCTGTCCCGCTGATCGGCCGAGCTGCGTCGCGCCGATACGAGCCCACCGGCGCGCAGGCGCCCGAGGTGGTACGAGACCGCGTTCTGCGGTTGGTCGACCCTCGCGGTGAGCTCACCGACGCGAAGATCACTGCGCGCCAACTCGCTGAGCAACCGCCAGCGCACCGAGTTTCCCGCCAGCTGCAGGAACGCCGGTGGTGACAGATCCGGAAGCGCCGAGTCGGCAGCCATCCGTCGAGATTACATCAATTCTGTTTGATGTATCGCATGGGTGCTTGCCTAGAGGCCGGGATTCCACTCGTCGCGGCCCGGCCGGGCAAGGGCGTCGTTCTGATCTTGTTCGAGGGTCCGCTCGCCTGAGTGGCGAACCTGGTGCGCGGTGACCAGCACCACGAGTGCTACCAACGCGGCCAGCACCGTCGGGACCAAGATGACCGTCCACATGGTCGGCCTCCAGTCATTCAGAGGGCCGCGTCTCGACCGTAGGCCGGGCTTTCCCACGTTCACAAACGGTTTATCGAGCGACCGTCCCGAAAGGGAGGTTTATCCTCACGCGGGCTGGCCGTTGATCGCTTCCGGGGGTCCAGGGTCGGCGTTGAGGACGCCGTTGGCTTCCCGCCGCCGCTGGGAGTCCAGCCGGATCAGCCGATTGTGGTTTCTGAGCAGTCGCACGTGGTCTTCGGAGGCGATCCGGTCCCGTTCGTCGGCGATCGCGTCGCGCTGGTCGGCGAGCCGATCACGGCGGTCTGCGTCGCGGTCGCGCCGGTCCGCAAGTCGCTGCCGCTCTTCGGCGATTCGCTCGCGTTCTTCGGCGGCTGCCTCGCGCTCGTTGGCGATCCGGTCCCGTTCGTCGGCGATGGCATCACGCAGCTTGGCCAGCCGTTCCCCCTCGGCCAGGTCGCCGTTCGCCGGCGCTTGGTGGACGGCTCGGGCAGCCCGCTTGCGTTCGTCGGCGGCGCGAGCGCGTTGCAACGCGGCGTCCGCCCGGTTGCCCATGGTGGCCCAGCGGTCGAGGTCGGCCTGCCGGCGCTGCTTGGCCGCGATGCTGCGCTGCATCGACGCCTCGCGGCGCAGCTCGGCGAGCTCCCGTCTGGTCTCTCGCACCTGCTCAGGCTGTGCAGTCATGGGCAGGCCTTTCTGTCGGCCTGGATTCGTCTGGGTCTCACCGTAACGCCGGAACCCCGTTCGGCCACGCACGCTGTCGCACCAAACCAGAACGAAGACGCACGAAACCTTCCCTACGAGGCGGGCTTGTCGGCGCGGATGATGGCGCTGTGCATCCCGGGGGCGGCCTCGTGGGTGAACTCCACCTCGGCGTTGACGAATCCGGCGTCGGTCAGGCCGGCGATGTATTCGGCCCTGGAGAGCGCGCCGGCGATGCAACCGACGTAGCTGCCTCGTTCGGCTCGGTCCTCCGGGCTGAGGTGGTCCTCGGCCACGACGTCGGAGACGCCGATCCGTCCACCGGGAGCGAGCACCCGGAACATCTCGGTGATGACCTTCGGCTTGTCGGTGGACAGGTTGATGACGCAGTTGGAGATCACGACGTCGACGGAGCCATCGGCCAGCGGCACGTCCTCGATGGTGCCTTTGAGGAACTCGACGTTGGTCGCCTTCGCCTTGGCGGCGTTCGCCCGGGCCAGCCCGAGCATCTCGTCTGTCATGTCGACTCCGTACGCGAAGCCGTCCGGCCCGACTCGGCGCGCCGACAGCAGGACGTCGATGCCGCCACCCGAGCCGAGGTCGAGAACCTTGTCACCGGGCCGTAGGTCGGCGACCGCGGTCGGGTTGCCACAGCCGAGGCTGGCCAGGAGCGCGTCGGCCGGCACCTCGGCTTGCTCGTCGGCGTTGTAGAGCTGGGCGCCGGCGCATTCGTCGATCTCGACGGAGCCACAGCACTGGTCGCGCTCGTTCAGCAGGGCCAGGCTCTCGGTTCTCGGTCCGGTCACGGCCCGGGCGGCAGCGGCGTACCGCTCCCGTACGTCTTCACGCAGCTGGTCTTGACCGTCTGCCATGCCAACCTCCACATATCAATGAACGTCAATACCTGGCACTGTAGCGTCACATTGACGGTTGTCAATATGAGGCTAGGATGGCGACCGTGACAGCCAGCCCGACCTTCAACAGCCTTCCCGTCCTGACGCAGCCGTGCTGTCCGCCGGTCGTGTCGGGAGCTCTCGAGCCCGCGGACGCCGACCGGCTGGCCAAGCTGTTCAAGGCGGTCGCCGACCCGACCCGGCTGCGACTGCTGTCGCTTGTGACCGCGCGTCCGGACAAGGAAGCGTGTGTGTGCGAGCTGATCGAGCCGGTGGGCCTGAGCCAGGGCACCGTCTCCCACCACCTCAAGGTCTTGGTGGACGCCGGCATCCTGACTCGCGAGCAGCGTGGCAAGTGGGCTTACTACGCCGTGGTGCAGGAGCGGCTCAACGCCCTCGCCGCGGCCCTGACCGGCTCTGAGCCCGGCCCGACCTGACTCCCGGGAGCCGAAGTGCCGCCTGACCCAGCGCCGGTCGTGCTGTTCGCCTGCGTCCACAACTCTGGCCGATCCGTTGCCGCCCGGCTGCTCACCGAGCACTACGCCGCCGGTTCGGTCGTCGCCCGCTCCGCCGGCACCGAACCCTCCGGCTCGGTCAATCCGGTGATCACCCACGTGCTCGCCGAACGCGGCATCGACACCAGCCGTGAGGTCGCGACGCGGCTGGACACCGATCTCGTCGGCCAGGCCGATGTGGTCATCACGATGGGCTGCGGGGAGAGCTGCCCCTACGTCCCCGGCAAGCGCTACGAGGACTGGCAGATCGACGACCCCGCCGGACAAGACCTCGAAACCGTCCGCCGCATCGTCCAGGACATCGAGGAGCGCGTACGCCAACTCCTGGCCACGGTCGATCGCCAGCAGACCGGCGCGAAACCCGTCAAGGAGTAGGGAAGCGGCAGAGCACCGCCGTTGCGTCGTCGTGGACCTTGCCGGGTCTGTCGTCGGTGATCCGCGCGTCTTCGTGGCGTACTCGGTCGATCACGGCGGCGGGCCCGTCGTGGTTCAGCAACTCGATCAGGTCCGTCCAGCGGAGTCCGTGGCGCTCGGCCAGCCGGGAGGCGCCGTCGGTGAACAGTCCGATGCAGTCGAGCCGGTCCTGGGCCACCGAGCCGGTCAGAGCCTCCTTGGCGGCATCTGGCGCGGTGCTGGCGACCCAGAAGCCGCCCGGCGCGTTGCGCAGACGTCTGACGATCTCCACGCTGTAGCCAGGCAGGACGTCGATCCGGTTGTCATGCACGACGTCGACAGCGCCGTCGACGCGGCGAAGCACGATGGGGGAGTCGGCCAGGGCCAGGTAGTCGACGGCATCGCCCCGGTCGCGGACGATCGCGACCGTCGATGACGGGCTGTCCGGGTTGGTGAGGTCGCAGGTGTCGGCGTGCTGTGCCATGACGCCTTGAATCGCGCGGCTGAGGATGTCGGGGAGGCCGAGCGACGCGGTGAGGATGTCGGGGAGGCCGAGCGACGCGGTGAGGAGGTCGCGGGCCAGCTCGGCACCGAGGCGGTTGACCAGCCACGACACATCGTGGACGCATCCGGTGTCGACCCCGGGCGTCGCTGTCGCTCCGTCGAGGACGACGGCGAAGTCGGGTCCGGTGACGACACAGTCCTCATTGCGGACGACGTCCGGGGCCGCCTGGGTGGCATGGCTGATCAGCATGGGCTCATGGTGGACCGATCGAAGTCATCCGCCGCGGGTGATGCCTCGCGTGAGCCCGGTCCGGATGATCGTAGGGAGTGGATAGCGCCCTCCGAAGGGGAGAGATCGATGTCTCTGACAGCAGGCCCGCAGTCATCGCGCGAGTCGAGTTTCGACATGCCTGGAGCGTACGGCTGGATCGCGTTCGCCGCGCTCATGATGTTCTTGCTCGGCGGCTTCCACGCCATTCTGGGCTTGATCGCACTACTCGACGACCAGACGTTCGAGGCCCCCGACTCCGAGTTGACGGTGTCGGTCGACTACACAGCCTGGGGCTGGGTGCACCTGATCGGCGGCATCATCGTGATCCTGGCCGCCGCCGCACTGTTCACGGGAAAGCTCTGGGCCCGGATCGTCGGCGTGGTCGCGGCCGCGGTCAGCGCGATCGTGTGTATCGCGTTCCTGTCGGCCTTTCCGATCTTTGCGACCATCATGATCGCGATGGACATCCTGATCATCTACGCGATCACCGTGCACGGCGCGGAGATGAAGGAGAGGTAGTCACTCGCCGGACTCAGCTGCGTACGTCTGAAGGCATCGGCTGACGCCGCGGATGATCTCGGGTTGACCGAGGGCTCGGCGGTGACCCTGCTGATCGAGGCGACCGAGCTGTCCCTCGCCGTCGAGTGACCGCCTTCGGTAGTCGGATCAGGCCGACTGCCTCTCGACCGGTTTGCCTGGCTCGGTCTCGATGCCCTGAGGGTGCTCGCCGTTGTGCCGCGCGGTGTCTGCGCTGGCGGTCGTGACCGGTCGGACCAGCTTTCGGCGGCCCGGGCGCGCTGGGTGGCCTCCGCGTCTCGGATGGTCTGACTGGACCAGCGGTTCAGCCTGGTCTGACGCCGTTGGGTGGCGGCGATGGCGCGAAGCGCGGCCGCCCGCCGGCGTAGCCTCATCAGCTCTCGCCTGATCACCCGAACCGGCTGCTCGGACTGCCCGGCCATGGCCCGCCTCCTTCTCTGGGCTGTCGATCGATTCGACCGGCCTACTGTGCCTATCGAAGTCATGACCCGGCCGGCTTGAGCGGGCAATCCCCACTTTCGGTCAGCTCTCGACCGAAGGGTTCGGCGATTAGGGCGAATTCCGACGCGGCCCGGCTGGTCATCACCGGACAGATGATCGCCGATCAAGGTCGTCATCGGTGCGGTCGATCGCGGGGAGGGCCACTCACACGTACCGAGTCGGACCCGGATCGTTAGGCGGTCTCGTCGGCCGCCGGGAGTTGGCGGGTTGCGATGAGGTGGCTGGCGAGGTCGCGGAGTTTGATGTTGTGGTCTTGGGAGTAGCGGCGCAGTACTTCGAACGCTTGGGGCTCGTCGAGGTCGTAGCGCTCCATGAGGAGTCCCTGGGCCTGGCCGATGAGTTTGCGGCTGTCGAGCGCGACGTTGAGTCCGGCGATGTTCCACGAGTGTTCGAGGGCGAGGGTGGCGTGGCGGGCGAAGATGGCCATGAACGCGATGTCGTCTTGGGTGAAGCCTCGCGGTCGGGTCCAGTAGGCGTTGATGGATCCGAAGCGGTGGCCCTCGGCCGTGGTCAGTTCGGTGGCGAGCAGGCTGGCGATGCCGAGCGTGGTGGCTTCGGGGCCCCAGGTCGACCAGCGCTCGTCCTCGGCGAGATTGGGCACGGTCAGGGTATGGCCCGGCCAGCAGCTGGCGTAGCACGGACCGTCGGCGAGATCGGACTGCAGCCGGTCCAGCTCCTGGACGACCGGATCGGTGGGCGCGATCGTCTCGATCGGGTCCCGAGGCCGGATGATGCTGATGCCGGCCTGGTCGGCGTCGAGCTGGGCTCGGACGTAGCCGACGATGTCCTCGGCCGTGTCGGTCGGCGTCGGAGCAGCCTGGAGCGCCTCTGCCAGCTCGGCGAAATCGTGCGCGTCGTGGTCATGCATCAGTGCGGGCCCCGGCTTCCTGCATGCTGGATGGTGAGGCACCGTTGCCCCTCGGCACCCCGCACGTTACGCCTCTCGGTTTATTTGCGCGAGGGCAACGATCACCTCGCTCGGGCTGGGGGACCTTTGGCTCTGTCTGCGGTGCTGAGCCGGTGGCAGCGTGATGTGCCGATCCAGTCTTCCGAAGGCTCGCGACTCGTACTGATGAGAGAGGGCTCAAAGATGGCTGGTCCCAGGGACTTCAAGGACGTGGCTCGCCATCTGCTCCCGAACCCGCCGAGGACATCGTGCAACGACTAAGTCGGTGGAGGTCCGTCGAGGCCATCCGGGCCGTCTTCGCCAACTACGAGCTCCGACGGGTGGAGCTCGCCTACCTGCTGTTCTACATCGCGAGGTGGGGGCTGCGGGTGTCCATCCTCGTCTTCGCTTTCGAACGGGGCGGCGTCGAGGAGGCGGCCCTCGTGGGGGTGATTGTGGCGGTGCCGTCCGCGGTCGTCGCTCCGGTGACGTCGGTGATCGGCGACGAAGTCCGCCGGGACCGGGCGCTCTTCGCCGGGTACGCGGTGCAGGCCGCGGCCCTGGCGGGGACCGCAGGGGCGATCTATGCGGACGCTCCGGTCGCCGTCGTCTACGGACTGGTCGCGGTCACGACGGGATGCATCACGCTGACGCGTCCGGTGCAGTCGGCGCTCTTCCCGCAGCTCGCGCACTCACCCGACCAGCTCGTCGCCGCGAACGTGGTCGCCGGGTCGATCTCCGCCTCGATGCTGTTCGTCGGCCCGGCCGCATCGGGCGTGCTGCTCGCCCTGGGTGGCACGGCACTCGCATTGGCCGTGTTCAGTGGGCTGCTCCTGACGTCGGCGCTTCTCGTGGTCCGTCTCGGCCCGCATCCGCCGGCCGCGCGGATCGGGGGTCATCCCCTCCATGAGGCCGTCGCCGGGTTCCGCGCCGTCGCCCGTGAGCCGGACCAGCGTCTGGTGGTCGGGCTCCTGTTCGGCCAGGCGTTCGTCCGCGGCACGGTGGACGTGCTTGTCGTCGTCGTTGCTCTGGATCTCCTCGAGCTGCCGTCATCGGGCGCCGGCTTCCTCGCGTCGGCGCTCGGCGCGGGCGGACTGATCGGATCGCTGTGGGGCTTGCGGCTCGTCGGCAGCCTTCGGCTCGCCTCCGCCCTCGCGTTGGGCCTGCTCGTGTACGGGTTCGGGATATCGACGCTCGCGCTCGCCGTAGGGGCCGCGATGGCGTACGCGATCCTCGTCGTGGCCGGGTCCGGCCATGCCCCGGCTGACATGGCCGGGCGGACCCTCCTCCAGCGCGTCGTGCCCGATCCGATCCTGGCGCGGGTCTTCGGCGTACTCGAAGGCATGCATCAGGCGGGCGTCGCCGCCGGGGCCGCCGTGGCACCACTCCTCGTGGCCGTCTTCGGTGTACGTGGAGGAGTCCTCGTAGCCGGGCTCCTGTTGCCAGCGGCGATCCTCGTCCTCAGGGGCCGGATCCGCAGCCTCGACGATCGCGCGATGCCGGCTTCCGAGCGCGAGATCCGGATGCTCCGTTCGCTGGACCTGTTCGCCTCACTTTCCACTCCCGAGCTCGAGGGGCTCGCCGCTCGCATGTCGGAGGTCACGGCGGCGCCCGGTACAGCCGTCGTGCGGGAGGGAGAGGTCGGACATCACTTCTACGTGATCGAGGACGGCGAGATGGAGGTCATCCGCGACGATCGAACCGTTGCCACGCTCGGCAGCGGCGACTACTTCGGGGAGATCGCACTCCTTCGACACGACCCGCGGACCGCAACGGTGGTGGCGAAGACGCCCACCACCCTCCTGTCGCTGGAACGCGAGCCTTTCCTCGAGGAGGTAACCGGTCATCCCGTCATGCGCAAGACGTTGAACGCCACAGCGCATGAACCCATGCCGGACGAGTAGGCGAGCCGTGCGGCCGCAGGTCGCTGACTCGGATGAGTCGGGGACAGATGGTGAACCGGAAAACAGCCGCTGACCAGGGGT
>JALDXR010000078.1:0-10416 GCA_032154865.1 Nocardioidaceae bacterium | reverse complement strand
CCCGTGCACGCCGTCAACCGGCTGTCCGAGCTTGGTGCCTACGGCGTGTCCTTCCACGACGACGACCTGCTCGCCGTGGAGAGCGACTTCAGCGATGCCGCCCGCGATCGGGCGATCACGCGGTTCCGGAAGGCGCTGGACGAGACCGGTCTGATCGTGCCGATGGCGACGACCAACCTGTTCACCCATCCGGTGTTCAAGGACGGCGCGTTCACGGCCAACGATCGCGGCGTACGCCGGCACGCCATCCGCAAGGCACTGCGCAACATCGACCTGGCGGCCGAGCTCGGTGCCCGGACGTACGTCTGCTGGGGCGGCCGCGAAGGGGCCGAGTCGGGAGCCGCCAAGGACGTCCGGGTGGCGCTGGATCGCTACGCCGAGGCGATGAACATCCTCTGCGACTACGTCGTCGATCGCGGCTACGACCTGCGGTTCGCCCTCGAGCCGAAGCCCAACGAGCCGCGCGGCGACATCCTGCTGCCGACCGTGGGGCACGGCCTCGCCTTCATCGACCGCCTGGAGCGGCCCGACCTGGTCGGGCTCAACCCGGAGGTCGGGCACGAGGAGATGGCCGGGCTCAACTTCACGCACGGCGTCGCCCAGGCGTTGTGGGCGGGCAAGCTCTACCACATCGACCTCAACGGACAGCACGGTCCGAAGTACGACCAGGACCTGCGGTTCGGCTCCGGCGACGTCAAGGGCGCCTTCTTCCTCGTCGACCTGCTCGAGAGCGCCGGACCGAACGGCGCCCCGGCCTACGACGGCCCCCGGCACTTCGACTTCAAGCCGCCGCGTACCGAGGACGAGGCCGGCGTCTGGGAGTCGGCGGCCGGCTGCATGCGCAACTACCTGATCCTCAAGGAGCGGGCCGCCGCGTTCCGATCGGACCCGGAGGTCGTGGCCGCACTGGAGGCGGCCGGCGTACCCGAGCTCGCGACGCCCACGCTGGCCGCTGGCGAGCAGTTGGCCGACCTGCGCGCGGAGCCGTTCGACGTCGAGGCCGCGGCCGAGAAGGGCTGCGGATACGAGCGGCTCGACCAACTGGCCATGGACCATCTGCTCGGTGTTCGATGACGCCGACGTCGAATCCACGCGAAGGAGCGCTTCGATGACCCGACCGATCACCCTGTTCACCGGCCAGTGGGCCGACCTGCCGTTCGAAGAGATGTGCCGGCTGGCGTCGGAGTGGGGCTACGACGGCCTCGAGATCGCCTGCTGGGGCGACCATCTCGACGTGTGGCAGGCCGCGGAGGACGACTCGTACGTCCAGGCCAAGCTCGACCTCCTCGAGAAGCACAACCTCAAGGTCTGGACGATCAGCAACCACCTCAAGGGCCAGGCGGTCTGCGACGACCCGATCGACCACCGCCACCGGGCGATCCTGCCGGACCGGATCTGGGGCGACGGCGACGCCGAGGGAGTCCGGCAGCGAGCCGCCGAGGAGATGAAGACGACCGCGCGCGCAGCCCGTCGGCTCGGTGTCGACGTGGTCGTGGGCTTCACCGGCTCGGCGATCTGGAAGTACGTCGCGATGTTCCCGCCGGTATCGCAGGACGTCATCGACGCCGGCTACCAGGACTTCGCGGACCGGTGGAACCCGATCCTCGACGTGTTCGACGCCGAAGGGGTCCGGTTCGCCCACGAGGTGCATCCGAGTGAGATCGCCTACGACTACTGGACGACCGTGCAGACGCTCGAGGCGATCGGGCACCGGCCGGCGTTCGGTCTCAACTGGGACCCGAGCCACTTCGTCTGGCAGGACCTCGACCCGGTCGGGTTCCTCTGGGACTTCAAGGACCGGATCTACCACGTCGACTGCAAGGACACCAAGAAGCAGGTCGGCAACGGCCGCAACGGCCGGCTCGGCTCGCACCTGGCGTGGGCCGACCCGCGACGCGGCTGGGACTTCGTGTCGACCGGCCATGGCGACGTGCCGTGGGAGGCGTCGTTCCGGATGCTCAACGCGATCGGCTACGAAGGCCCGATCTCGGTCGAGTGGGAGGACGCCGGGATGGACCGGCTGCGCGGGGCGCCGGAGGCGTTGGAGTACGTCCGGGGGCTGGCGTTCGACGCGCCGGAGGCGGCCTTCGACGCCGCGTTCAGCTCCGACGGCTGATGACCTCGCGCCGGTTCTGACGCTCCGCGACCGCCACGACAGGGCCGCCGTGTTTTGATCCGCGAATCAGTCGTAGCTCGAATCGGGCATCCGGGGTTACCCTGCCGGAATGACGCGCCGTGATGCTTCGATTACCGACCGTTCGGTCGCGCCGCCTGTCCGGCGGACGCAGACCGAATCCGTACGGTCGACGCACCGGCCGAACGGGGAGTCGGCCTCGCTGTTGACTGAGCTGAGCCAGGAGGAGCGCCAGGAGGCGTTCCAACGTGGCTTCGAGCCCTATGACGGCTTCGGCCCGCCCGACGGGACGATCGTCGTCTTCCCCTCGCTGAGCTTTCCGGAGAGCGAGCTCCGCAAGATCACCGGCGTGACCTATTACGAGCATCGCCTGCTGTGCCTGGTGCTGCTCCTGGCCGAGCCGCGACGTCGGCTGGTGTTCGTCACCGCGGCCGACATCGACCCGGCCGTCCTCGACTACTACCTCCGGTTTCTGCCCGACCCGGACGACGCCCGGCAGCGGCTGCACATCGTCAGCCTGGGTGACGCCCGGTCGTGCGCGCTGAGCCAGAAGCTGATCGAGCAGGATCACCTCTTCGACCAGCTTCGCGACCTGGTGAACGGCTCCCCGGCCTACCTCATGCCGTTCAACGTGACCGACGCCGAGCTCGAGGTCGCCGAGCGACTGGAGCTGCCGCTGTTCGGGCCGATGCCGGATCAGGGCTGGCATGGCACCAAGAGCGGCTCGCGCCAGATCGCCACCCAGTCGGACGTGCCGGTGCTGGAGGGCTACGAGAACCTGCGATCGACCCAGGACATCGACGTCGCGATCAGCAAGCTGTGCCAGCTGCCGCATCCGCCCGAGGGCGTCGTCGTCAAGCTCAACTACGGCTTCTCCGGACAGGGCACGGCGATCGTGGACACGACCGACTACGAGCCGCCGACCCAGATCCGGCCGACGACGTTCTGCGGCGACGGCGAGACCTGGGAGTCGTACGGCTCGAAGGTTCGCGGTGAGGGCGCCATCGTCGAACGGCTCCTCACCCACGAGCTGGTCGCCTCGCCGAGCGTCCAGATCCGGATCTTCCCGGACGGCACGCCGACCGTCATCTCCACCCACGACCAGGTGCTCGGCGGAGAGCACGACCAGGTCTACCTCGGCTGCCGCTTCCCGGCCTCGGACCGCTACCGGGCCGAGATCACCGCCTGCGCCCAGCGCGTCGCGTCGCGGCTGGCCGAGCGGGGCGTGATCGGCATGTTCGGCATGGACTTCCTCGTCCACCGCAACGGATCGCCCGACTCGCTCCAGGTCTCGATGGCCGAGATCAACCTCCGGCTGGGTGGAACGACGCACCCGTACGTCATGGCGCAACTGCTGACCCGGTCGACCTACGACGTCACGAGCGGGCATCTGATCGACCCGGACGGCGATCCGGTCTACTACGTCGCCTCCGACAACATCAAGCAGCCCAACCTGATCGGAGTCGCCCCGAGCACCGTGCTGGATGCTATCGACCGGTCCGGGCTCGCGTTCGACCCCAGCACGCGTACCGGTGCGACCGTCCATCTGCTCGGCGCCCTGACCGACTTCGGCAAGATGGGCACGCTGTGCGTGGCCGGTGATATCGACGAGGCCGCAGCGATGTCGCACGAGGTGCAGCGGGTCCTCGACGCGATGTAGGGGATGCCGGCGGGGTCGGGCTGGTGGTCGGGTCCCGTGAGTTCGGCGATGAGCCGCACGGGCGAAATGCGCGGGGTGACCGGCTTGAGCCGCTAGTCTCCACGGCATGACCCGCCAGGTCGCCTTGGTCACCGATTCGACCGCCGCGCTGTCGGCCGAGGACGTGGAGCGTTACGAGATCATCGTCGTGCCCCTGCAGGTCGTCATCGGCGCTCGCAGTCTCGACGAGGGCACCGAGGCAACTCCGGAAACCGTCGCCCAGGCCTTACGGGACTACAAGCCGGTCAACACGTCGCGGCCCGCGCCCGAGGCGATGGCCCGGGTCTATGCCGACGCGGCCGAGGCCGGCGCCGAGGCCATCGTCTCGGTCCATCTGTCCGGCGAGGTGTCGGGCACCTACGAGTCGGCCCAGATCGCCGCGTCGCACAGCGAGGTGCCCGTGGAGACCGTCGACTCGCGGCAGGTCGGCATGGGCACCGGCTTCGCGGTACTCGCCGCGGCCGAGGCCATCGCGGCCGGAGCGGACGCGGCCGAGGCCGCGGCCGCCGCCGCGGCGCGAGCCGACGCGACGCAGTGCTTCTTCTACGTCGACACACTCGAATACCTACGCCGCGGCGGCCGGATCGGCGCCGCCGCCGCACTTTTGGGATCGGCCCTGGCCGTGAAGCCACTGCTGTCGATCCGGGACGGCCGGATCGGACCGCTGGAGAAGGTACGGACCTCGTCGCGCGCTCTCATCCGGCTCGAGGAGCTCGCGGTGGCGGCCGCCCGAGACGTCGGCGGGCTGGTCGACGTCGCCGTGCAGCACCTCGGCTCTCCGGACAAGGCCAAGACGATCGCCGACCGACTCCAGGATCGGCTCCATCTCGAGGCCATCGTGCTGGGCGAGGTGGGTGCCGTCATCGGTGCCCATGTCGGGCCGGGGATGGTGGCCGTGGTGGTGGCGCCGGCGATCGTCTGAGGGTCTGGGGGCCGGCGGCTTGCGCACGGGCGGCTGGCTGCGGGGGTCGGTTTCCACAGGTCGGCGAGAGCGGGGCCAACGGTGGCCGGGTGGCGCTTAGCGTCAGGGCGTGTTGGGGAGATTGAGATTTCGAGGTACGCGACGGACCGTCAGTCACGATGCCGCCCGCGAGCGGCTGGCGCTGCTCGGCGCCGAGTTTGATCCGCTCCGATCCGAGGGGCCGGCGCCGCCGACGACCGCAGCAGTCGAGGACGCCGGTGATTCGGCGTCGGTGTCGTCGGAGCCTTCGGAGTCGCTGCCGTGGCCGGCGGCGGAGCCGGCAACCGTGGAGATAGCGGCCGGGGAGCCGGTGGCTGACGAGCTGGCGACGGCGCAGCCGGCGACCGGGAAGCGCGTGGCTGAGGAGCTGCCGGTAACGGGGGAGTTGGTCAGCGCGGAGGGCGCCGGGCCGGCTCCGGTCGCCGCCCGCTCGGGTCGACATGCGGCTCGTCCGCTGCCGTTGCGGACTCGCCTGCGCGCGGCGCTATCCGATCGGTTGTCGCCGACGGTGCGGAGCGCGATGGACGGCTCCTTCTCCGGTCACCATCTGGGTGTCCTCGCGGTCGTGCTCGCCACCGGGATCGCCATCGCCGCCTGGTGGGTCCTCGCCGGCCGCCCCGAGCAGCAGCCGGTGCCGACGGTCTCGTTCGGTTCCGCCTCGGCCGGTCCCCAGACGCCTGGAGCGTCGACGCCGACGGACCCGGCGCCCACGGCGTCCGGATCAGGCCCATCCGGTGAGGAGGTGATCGTCGACGTGGCGGGCAAGGTGCGACACCCCGGCATCGTCACGCTGCCGACCGGGTCGCGGGTCGTCGACGCCCTCGAGGCCGCCGGAGGCCCACGACGCGGTGTCGATCTGACTCCGATCAATCTGGCCCGGGTCCTGATAGACGGCGAACAGTTGCTGGTCGGCCTGACGCCGGCCGTGCCGCCGACGGCTGCGGAGTCGACCGCGGATCCGTCGATCACCGGCCTGGTCAATCTCAATACGGCCGACCAGACGACCCTCGAGACGCTGCCCGGTGTCGGCCCGGTGACGGCTCAGGCGATCTTGGACTGGCGAACGGACAACGGTGCCTTCCCCAGCGTCGACGAGTTGCTCGAGGTCGACGGCATCGGCGAGGTGACTCTTGGCGAGCTGCGTGACCTGGTGACCGTGTGAACCTGACCGCGACGGCCTCGGCGCTGCGCGCCCGGATCGCGGCTGCGACAGACAGCTCGGAGCCGAGGGCGTCGGACCGGTCGGAGCCGTCGGCATCGGGACGCTCGGAGCCGGCGGGATCGGGTCGCTCGGAGCCTGAGGCACCGGACCGTTCGGCGCCGGACGCTCGGCTAGTTGTTCCGGCGCTGGCCGCCTGGATCGCGGCCGCGGTGGCCCTGGGGGTCAGCCCGGCCCGTGCGATGGCCGCGGGCGCGATCCTGCTCGCCGGCGGGCTCGTCGTGCTGCGGCGATACGGCCGGCGACTCGGCGCCATCACGCTGGCGGCGGCCGCCGCCTGTCTCGCGGCCGGTCTGCGCCTGACAGCTGCCGACGCCGGGCCCGTTCCGGACTACGCCGCCGAAGGCGCCGTCGTCGACGCCACCCTGACCGTCACGTCCGATCCGGCGGTGCGCGAGGGGCAGTTCGGTGACATCGTCGTCGCCGAGGCGCGGATCACCGACGTGACCGGGCGAGGCGTGACGACCCGCGTACGTTCGCCGGTGCTCATCTTCGGCGACGACGAGTGGATCGACGTACCCCTCGGTGCGTCGGTTCGCGCAGTTGGTCGCCTGGACACCTCCGACGACGCTCGCTACTCCGCCGTCTTCCTGCCAAGCCGGATCGTCGAGTTGGCCGGCGAGCCGGCTTGGTGGTGGCGACTGTCGGAGCGGCTGCGCGACGGCGTCGCCGAAGGAGTCGCCCCGGCTCCGACCGACGAGCGGGCGTTGGTGCCGGCGCTGGTCGACGGCGACGACCGCGAGATCTCCGAGGAGCTGGCCGAGGCGTTTCGGGCCTGCGGCATGACGCATCTGCTCGCCGTGTCCGGCACCAACCTCACCCTGGTGCTGGCGTTCGTCCTGACGGTCTCGCGGTGGCTCGGCGCCCGAGGCTATGCCCATGTCGTCATCGGCATCGTCGTCACGGCGGGCTTCATCGTGCTGGCTCGCCCCGACCCGAGCGTGCTCCGTTCCGCGGCGATGGGCGTCGTGGCGATCGCCGGGCTCGGCGCCGGGGGGCGACGACGCGGACTCCGCGCGCTGGCCATCGCGATCGTTGTGCTTGTCCTGATCGACCCGTGGCTGGCCCGCTCGGCCGGGTTCGTCCTCTCGGTGCTCGCGACCGGTGGCATCCTCCTGCTGTCGCCCGGGTGGACCCGAGCGATGGCGGCGTGGATGCCGCGGGTGCTCGCCGAGGCGATCAGCGTGCCGTTGGCCGCACAGCTGGTCTGCACCCCGGCGGTCGCCGCGCTGTCCGGTCAGGTGTCGCTGGCGGCCGTCGTGGCCAACATGCTGGCCGCTCCAGCGGTCGGGCCGGCGACGGTGCTCGGCCTCATCGCCGGACTGCTGGCCCTGGCCTGGCCGCCACTCGCGCACCTGGTCGGCTGGGGAGCAGCCGGGGCGGCGTGGTGGATCGTCGAAGTCGCCCGCCGTGGCGCGGCCCTACCCGGAGCCACCGTGGATTGGTCGGGAGACGGGCCGATCTGGGCCCTGCTGGTGCTGATCTGCGTCGCGCTGATCGCGGTGCTGCCCTGGCTGCTTCGCCGTCCGGTTGCCCTGGCCGTCGTGGTCATCGCGACCGGTGCCTGGATCCTGCATCCGCCGACCCCAGGCTGGCCGCCGGACGGCTGGGTCATGGTGGCCTGTGACGTCGGACAGGGCGATGCGCTGGTTCTCAACTCCGGCTCGGGTTCCGTCGTCGTCGTCGACACGGGACCGGAGCCGGTCGCGGTCGACCGCTGCCTCGACGGCTTGGACGTCGACGCGGTCGCCCTCGTCGTGCTGACCCATCCACATGCCGACCACATCGACGGACTCGCCGGCGTGGCAGCCAGCCGGCCGATCGGCGCCGTGGCGGTCGCGGCCGGTGCGGCGGACGATATGGCGTACTCGTCGGTGACCAACTGGGCTGGCGACCATGACGTACCGATCCACGAGTTGACCTACGCCTCGAGCGGCTCGGTGGGTCAACTGGCATGGACCGTCCTCGGTCCGGATCCGGCACGAGTCGACTTTGCCAGCGAGGCCGAAGATGCGGTCAACGACGCCAGCGTCGTCTTGTCGGTGCGGACCCAAGGGATGTCACTGCTGCTGACCGGTGACGTGGAGACCCCGTCCCAGCAGGCACTCCTGGCTTGGGGCGACGACCTTCGGGCGGACGTGTTGAAGGTGCCGCATCACGGCAGCGCCGACCAGGATCCCGAGTTCCTGCGTGCGGTGGGAGCCCGGCTCGCCGTCGTGAGTGTCGGCGCCGACAACGACTACGGACACCCCGCTCCGGAGACCCTCCAAAGGCTGTCCGACAGCGGATCCATGGTCACGCGTACGGACGAGGCCGGCGACGTGGCCATCGTCGTCGACGACGGCGAGCTCACCGTCGCGACCCGGTGACCTCGCTACGCCGGATGTCGGGCAGCCGTGGGATGCTGACTCCGATGGCTGCTGACGCGACGTCCGGCATGGTCCGGCTGATCATCGGGCCCGCCGAGTTCCTCGCCGAGCGCGCCGTTGTCGACGGGTTCGAGGCGGCAGCTGCCAAGGATCCCGACTTCGAGCGGACCGAGATCGAGGCCGCTGATCTGGCGCCGGGCGCCATGCTCGAGCTGACCAGTCCGTCGTTGTTCACCCAGGTCCGGGCCGTCGTCATCCGGCAGCTGTCAGAGCTCGGCGATGACGTACACGACGAGCTGGTCGCCTATGCCGAATCACCGGCGCCGGACGTCGTGTTGATCCTCGTCCATCCGGGAACCACCAAGGGGAAGCGCCTCGTCGACCGGCTTCGCAAGCTCTCCACCGTCGAGGAGGTGCGCTGCGACGAGCCGAAGCCGTGGGAGTTGGCGCGCTACGTCTCGGCCGAGACTCGACGGCACGGCGGGTCCATCACCAACGACGCCGCCGAGTTCCTCCTCGGCGCCGTGGGCCACGACCTGCGGGCCCTCTCGGCCGCGTCGCATCAATTGGTCAGCGACTTCGCGCCGCAGCGGATCACCATCGACATCGTTCGGCGCTACCACGCCGGCCGGGCGGAGGTACGCAGCTTCGACATCGCCAACGCGGCGATCGAGGGACGGGTCGCCGACGCGATGGAGCACCTGCGGTGGGCGTCCGGGCATCGCGTCGCGCCGGTGCTCGTGACGAGTGCGTTCGCGTCGGGACTGCGATCGCTGGCCCGGCTGCAGAGCGCGCCCCACGGTCTACGCGACGGGGATCTCGCGCGTCAGATCGGCGTGCCGACGTTTCGGCTCAAGAATCTGCGCAGCCAGCTGCGGTCGTGGACGCCAGGTGGACTCGCCCAGGCGATCCAGGCCGTCGCGGCGGCGGATGTCAGTGTGAAGGGCGGGGCGGGCGACGCCGATCACGCGCTGGAACGGATGGTGCTGGCGGTCGCCTACAGCCGGGTTCGGCGCTGAGGCAGGGACTCAGAGCGACGCGGCGCGCTTGGCGATCGCGGCCTTGCGGTTGGCGGCCTGGTTCTTGTGGATCACACCAGACGACACGGCCTTGTCGAGCTTGCGGGTCGCGACCTGGGCGGCCTCCTTGGCCTTCTCGGTGTCCCCGGCGTCGGCAGCCTCGCGGAACCGGCGTACCGCCGTCTTCAGGCTGGTCTTCACCGCCTTGTTGCGCTCGCGAGCAACCTCGTTCTGCCGGTTGCGCTTGATCTGGGACTTGATGTTCGCCACGGGGCAAGCCTCGGTTGTCGTCTGGAAAGGTGTACGAATGGGGTGCGTCGCGGTCAGGCCGGAGCCGCTGACGCGAGTCGCGACCGCTTACGCTACCAGCGCCGCCCGGCGGTGCCCAAATCCCCGGGGCTGGTCCTGTCGCACGAGGGCGGCAAGATAGCGGTCATGAGTTTCTCCGGGATCTCCGACGAGGCACTCGAGTTCTACGAGGGCCTCGCCGCCGACAACACCAAGACCTACTGGACGGCGCACAAGGAGACCTACGAGCGGGTGGTTCGCGAACCCGTGGTGGCGCTGTGCGAATCGCTCGCGCCGGAGTTCGGATCGGTCTACCTGTTCCGTCCCTACCGCGATCTTCGGTTCTCGAAGGACAAGAGCCCCTACAAGGAGCACCAGGGCGCGACGGTCGGTCCGTGCTACCTGCAGATCTCGGCGACCGGCCTGTTCGCCGGGGTCGGCTACTACCGGATGGCCCCTGACCAGGTCGCGAGATACCGCGAGGCGGTGGCCGACGAGCATCGTGGGCCGGAGCTGGAGAAGCTGGTCGGTGCCGTCCGCGATGGCGGCCACCTCGTCGAAGGCGAGACCCTGAAGACGCGACCGCGCGGCTATCCCGCCGACCACCCTCGGATCGAGCTACTCCGGCACAAGTCCCTGGTGGCCTGGTCCGACTTCGGCGCGCCGGACTGGCTCGCGACGGCCGCGGCCACCGACCGGATCGCCGCGGCCTGGCGCGACATGCTGC
>JALDXR010000536.1:0-3079 GCA_032154865.1 Nocardioidaceae bacterium | reverse complement strand
CGCGCGGGCGATCTTGACCGCGTTCTCCACCGCCTCGGCGCCGGAGTTGAACAGCGCCGACTTCTTGGGGTGGTCACCGGGCGTCAGCTCGGCGAGCAGCTCGCAGACCTCCACGTAGCCCTCGTAGGGAGCCACCATGAAGCAGGTGTGCGTGAAGGCCTCCACCTGCTCCTGGACGCGGCGTACGACGTTGGGCGCCGCATTGCCGACGCTGGTGACCGCGATCCCGGAGGCGAGGTCGATCAGGCTGTTGCCGTCGGCGTCGATGAGCACGCCGCCGCCCCCCGCTTCGACGAAGACCGGCAGAACAGTGCCGACTCCGCTGGCGACCGTGGCGTTGCGGCGTTTCATCAGCTCCTGGGAGCGGGGACCTGGGATGGCGGTGTGCACGCGACGTTCCTGAGGCAGTCCGGTGTCGCGGGATTCGTTGGCGGCCATGTCGCCACGTTATGTCCTCCGGCGCCGCGATTGCTGTCCACGAAACGGAGTACGACAACCCCAACCTTTGTACGCTGTGGACAAGATGAGCCCTACCGTACGAACGCTGCTCGCCGACCAGTCGCTCGGCCTCCGGTTGCTGGCCGGGCAGCGGCTCGACGTGCCGATCAGGTGGGTCGCGACGAGTGAGCTGGCGGACCCGACGCCCTTCCTGCTCGGCGGCGAACTGCTGCTCACCACCGGCATCTCCCTCGGCACCGGCGCCGCAGCGGCCGATCGCTACGTGCGTCGACTCCTGGACGCTGGCGTGATCGGCCTCGGCTTCGGGGTCGGACTCGGCTACGAGCAGGTGCCGAGCGCCTTGGTGACCAGTGCCGGCCGGCGTGGGCTGCCCGTCCTCGAGGTCGACCGGCCCACTCCGTTCATCGCGATCAGCAAGACGGTGTCGGACCTGCTGGCCGAGGAGCAGTACGCCGACGTGACGCGCGGGTTCCGGAGCCAGCAGCAGCTCACGCGGGCGGCCGTACGCGGCGGCTCGGCGGGCGTGGCGCGGCGCCTTGCGGACCTGGTGGCCGGCTGGGTACTCGTGCTCGACGCCACCGGAGCCGTGCGGGCCAGCCATCCGAAGGCGGCGGCCGGTCGGGCCGGCGACCTGGTCGGCCAGCTCGACCAGCTCCGACGCCACCGCCCGGCCGCCTCGTCGATCGTCGAGGGCGATGAGCACGTCGTGGTGGAGCCGCTGGGAACCGAGGGGCGAGTCCGTGGGTTCCTCGTCCTGGGCGTGGATCGGTCGTTGACCACCACGGACCGGGCCGTGATCCAGGTGGCGTCGGCGCTGCTGTCGTTCGCACTCGAGAGCCGGCGGTCGGACGCCGCCGAGCGCGCCGTCCGGTCGGCTGTCCTACGGCTGCTCGTGGACGGCGTCGACATCGCCCCGGCCCTTCTCACCGACCTCGGCACGCCCATGCTTGCGAGCGAGTCCCTGTGGGTCCTCGTCGTAGGCGTCTCGTCGGCGGCATCGCGCGACGACGTGCTCCGCCGGCTGGAGGACGCCGCGGCCGCCCGGTGGCTGGTCGCCGAGCACGACGGCCGGCCTACGGTCGCGATCACCCAGGCCCGCGAGGCGGTGCGAGTCGAGTCGGCGCTCGGCGGTCCGGACGACATCCGGCTCGGCTGCAGCAGTGCAGTGTCGCCGGGGCGGCTGGCCGACGGTGTCCGGCAGGCGCAGCATGCCTTGGCGACGGCGGCCACGACCGGTCGCCGCCTCGTGCAGTTCGACGACCTCGCCGCTTCCGGCGCCGTCGAGCTGGCCGATCCCGAGGCGGCCGCCGCGTTCGCCGAGGCGATGCTCGCCCCGTTGGACGCCTACCGCGGCGCAAGCGGCATCGACCTCGCGCACACCTTGCGGGTCTGGCTGGACCACCACGGCCAGTTCGATCCGGCCGCGGCCGAGCTCGGCCTGCATCGGCACACGCTGCGTTATCGCGTCCGCAAGGCCGAGCAACTGCTGGGCCGTGGGCTGGGCGAGACGAACGCCCGTATGGACGTGTGGTTCGCGCTCACCGCCCGGGACCGGACGATCGGATAGCGGGCTTGGATTGAGTCGTTAGCGGGTCAGCACTCGGTGCCGTCCATGAGGCAGAGCCTCGGTCCGTGCTTGTGTACGGCTGCCGCCGGACTGGCCACAACGACGCCCCCGAGCATCGCGGTGACAGCAGCCACGATCAGTACACGTTTCATCATCGGCCTCCCTGTCGCGTCGCCCCACGTCACCGTACCGGGCTTGGGCCGATCCCGTCAGGCCGCAGTTCTCGGTGCCGGCTCGAGCGCCAGCTGGCCGTGCTTGTCGAGCCAGGCGGCGTAACTCGGCTGCTCGGCCGCGGTCTCGGCGTAGTTGTCCACGACGTAGCGGGCCAGTTTCTCGAGGTGCGGGACGAGAGGACTGCTCTGCTCGGTGATCAGCATGTGCCGGATCCGCATCGGGGAGCCGGCGAGTGGCCGGGTCGCGACGCCCCTGAATCGGGAGACCGCGTAGCACAGACTGACGGCCTCGCCGGACCGGACGACCTCGAGGTTGTGCACGCCGTTCAAGTAGTGCTCGACGCGGGGCGAGAAGCCGGCCCGCCCGCAGACCTCGGCGAACACGTCGTACTCCCGGTCGACGTCGAGTGGGGTCAGCACCCAGCTCTGGTCGGCGAGATCGGCGAGCTCGACCTCCTCCCGGGCGGCGAGCGGATGCTCCTCGGACAGCATCACGAAGGTCGGCTCGCATCCGACCGTTTGTACGGCGAGGTCCCGGCCGAGGGTGATCTCGTGCCCGATGAACTCGTGAATCGCCGCCAGGTGGACATGCCCGCCGGAGACCAGTTCCAACAGGCCGGCGAGGCTGTTCTCACTCTCGGTCACGACATCCGTGCCGGTGAACAGATTGCGAATGCCCCGCAGCAGACCGATCATCGCCGGGCCGTTCTCGGCGCCCACGCGGATCTGTTCGGGCACCGGCCCGGCCAGCTTGCTCGCCTCGACGTCGGACCGGAGCGAGTCGATGACCGGCAGCACGGCCTGGGCGCGGGCGATCACGAGCCGGCCGAGCGAGGTGGGCTCGACACCGTCGCGGGACCGGACGAACAGCGGTCCGCCG
>JALDXR010000535.1:0-3080 GCA_032154865.1 Nocardioidaceae bacterium | reverse complement strand
TGGGTCGTGGGCCGCGAGTCCTCGAAGCAGCCGCCCTGGTCGATCGAGATGTCGACCAGCACGCTGCCCGGCTGCATCCGCGCCACCAGGTCGTTGGAGATCAGCATCGGCGCCTTGGCGCCCGGCACGAGAACGGCGCCGATCACCAGGTCGGCGTCGATCACGGCCCGCTCGATCTCGTACGTGTTGGAGGCGACCGTCTGGAGGTGGCCCTGGTAGATCCGGTCGGCCTCGCGGAGCTTGTCGATGTTCTTGTCGAGCAGCAGGACCTCGGCCTGCATGCCGAGCGCGATCGCCGCCGCGTTCATGCCCGACACGCCGGCGCCGATCACGACGACCTTCGCGGCGTAGACGCCGGAGACGCCGCCCATCAACACGCCGCGACCGCCGCCCTGGCGCATCAGGTGGTAGGCACCGGCCTGCGGCGCCAGTCGGCCGGCGACCTCGCTCATCGGGGCCAGCAGCGGCAGGGCACCGTCCGGCGTCTGCACCGTCTCGTACGCGATCCCCGTCACGCCCCGCTCCAGCAGCGCCTCAGTGCACTCGGCCGACGCCGCGAGGTGGAGGTAGGTGAACAGGGTCTGTCCCGAACGCATCCGGTGGTGCTCGCTCGCGATCGGCTCCTTCACCTTGAGGATCAGGTCACCGGTCTCCCACACGTCGTCAGCGGTGGGCAGGATCTTGGCACCGGCCTCGACGTAGAGGTCGTCGGGGATCGACGATCCGACCCCCGCTTCGGCCTCGACGTAGACCTCGTGCCCACCTCGAACCAACTCATGAACGCCGGACGGAGTCATCGCCACGCGGTACTCGTGGGTCTTGACTTCCTTCGGCACGCCGATCTTCATCGATCGCACTTCCTCTCTCGAAGCCGCGTCGGCAGTGTAGGTGAGCCGGGTCTCGCCCTGCGACGACTCACGACGCGTCAATCCAGTATGTGCTGCGTGGCCAGCAGAGACGTGGCTGCCATGGCGTCGACGATCCGCCCGTCGAGCACGGCGCGGACCGCCTCGTCGAGCGGCACCCACAGCACCGACATATCGGCCTCCTCGTGCTCGGCGACGAACGACTCCGGATGCGGCGCCGGCTTCAGATCCTCCGCGAGGTAGACGACCCAGTGCTCGTCGGTCAGTCCGGGCGACGGCATCACGGTCAGCAACTGGCGCCACCGCGCGGCTTGGACCTCCCCCTCCTCGGCCAGCTCGCGGGCGGCCGTCTCGTCCGGCGGCTCCCCCGGCACGTCGCGCAGGCCCGCCGGGATCTGGAGCAGCCGCTGCTCGGCCGCATGGCGGTACTGCCGCAGGAGCAGCACCCGTCGTTCCTCGTCGAGGGCCAGCACCCCGACCGCACCCTGGTGCTCGATCACGGTCCGGGTGAAGTCCGAGCCGTCCTGCCCCCGCAGTACGTCGTCGCGCAGTGAGATGAAGGCGCTGTCGTACGGCCGGGCCGACTCGACGACCTGCCATTGCTGTGGTGTGTCACGTAGGCGGTCACCCGGTTGCCACAGGTCGCCGGGCAGCCGGGGATGCCGCGTCGCAGTCGTCATACGTCGATCGGCTCGGCAATCTCCAGCGACCGGCGACGCACGCCGCTGTCGTCGACCGGCAGCCGGGTCTCCCGCTGCCGGTTGAGCGCGGCACCGACCAGGCCGGCGAACAGCGGGTGGGCCCGGGTCGGACGCGACCGCAGCTCCGGATGCGCCTGGGTGGCGACGTAGTAGGGATGCTCGTCCGGCGGGAGCTCGACGAACTCCACCAGCAAGGAGTCGGGCGAGGTGCCGGAGAACACCATCCCGGCCCGCTCGAGCGCATCGCGATAGGCGTTGTTGACCTCGTAGCGGTGCCGATGCCGCTCGTCGACCCGGGTCTCGCCGTACGCCGCGGCGACGATCGAGCCGGGCTGCAGCTGCGCCGGGTAGGCACCGAGCCGCATCGTGCCGCCCATGTCGCCGACGCCGTCGACGTAGACCTTCTGCTCCTCCATCGTGGCGATCACGGGGTTCTGCGTGTCGGGGTCGAACTCGCTCGAGCTCGCACCCGGGATGCCGGCGACGTTGCGGGCGTACTCGATCACCACGCACTGCAGGCCGAGACACAGGCCCAGCGTCGGGATGTGCTGCTCGCGGGCGTACTGCAAAGCACCGATCTTGCCCTCGATCCCCCGGATCCCGAAGCCGCCGGGAACGCAGACGCCGTCGACCGTGCTGAGATGCCGGGCGGCCCCTTCGGGCGTCTGGCACTCGTCGGAGGGGACCCAGCGCACATTGACCCGGGCCCGATGGTGGAACCCACCGGCCCGCAACGCCTCGACGACGGACAGGTAGGCGTCGGGGAGGTCGATGTATTTGCCGACCAGGGCGATCGTGACGTCCTCGTCCGGCTTGTGCACCCGGGCCAGCAGATCGTCCCAGCGGGCCCAGTCGACGTCGTGGAACGGCAGGGAGAGCCGGCGCACGACGTAGGCGTCGAGGCCCTCACTGTGCAGCACCTTCGGGATGTCGTAGATGCTCGCGGCGTCGACCGCGGCCACGACGGCCTCCTCGTCGACGTCGCACATCAGCGAGATCTTGCGCTTGACGCTCGCCGGGATCGGCCGGTCGGCCCGGCACACGACGGCGTCCGGCGCGATACCGACCTGGCGCAGCGCCGCGACCGAGTGCTGGGTCGGCTTGGTCTTCAGCTCGCCGGAGGGCCCGATGTAGGGCACCAGCGACACGTGCAGGAAGAAGCAGTTGTCGCGGCCGACGTCGTGGCGCACCTGGCGAGCGGCCTCCAGGAACGGCAGCGACTCGATGTCGCCCACCGTGCCGCCGATCTCGTGGATCACGACCTCGACCGTGTCGCCGCCGGCGCCGCCCATGGCGAGCATCCGGTCCTTGATCTCGTTGGTGATGTGCGGGATGACCTGGACGGTGTCACCCAGGTAGTCGCCGCGGCGCTCCTTCGCGATCACGTCGGAGTAGACCTGGCCGGTCGTGACGTTGGCCCGTCCCGACAGGTCCTCGTCGAGGAAGCGCTCGTAGTGGCCGATGTCGAGGTCGGTCTCCGCCCCGTCGTCGGTGACGAAGACCTCGCCGTGCT
>JALDXR010000534.1:0-3087 GCA_032154865.1 Nocardioidaceae bacterium | reverse complement strand
GGGCCTTGGCGATGTCGTCGTAGCGCATCTCGACCTCGGTGCCGCCTACGTCAAGGGTCACAGATTCCTCGCCGACCGTCCGGATCCGTCCGGTGCGGCGCGTCTGGTCGGAAGCGGTCACGGCGACCTTGCGGCCGACGTTGCGGCGCCAATGGCGGGGTGCGGTCAGGGGCCGATCGACCCCTGGCGAGGTCACCTCGAGGGTGTACGCCTGCTCGCCCATCGCGTCGGAGACATCCAGTGCCTGGGACACGACTCGGGTCGCCTCGGCGAGTCGGTCGAGCGTGAGTCCCGTGGTGCCGTCCTGGTCGACGTCGGCGTCGACAATGACGCGGAGCAGCCGGCGTCGACCGGCGTTGGAGAGCTCGACGGCCTCGAGGTCCAGACCGAGAGGCGCGACCGCCGGCTCCAGCACTTCTGCCAACCGATCAGGCAGGGAAGTCGGTGCCACGATGACCTCCGCAGTCTGCTGTTGTCGCCTTCGTCTAGGTCCATAGTGAACCCCGCGGCCAACCACACGGCCCTGCGGGCACCCTATAGGAGACCCACTGCCCGAACTGGGTACGCGCGGCGCGGTAGCTTCGGGATGTGCCTCCGCCGTCCACGACCCGCCGCGCCTTCCTGCGCCACGCCGGATCGACCGTCCTGGCCGCCACCGGCGTCGGCGCCGTCCTCGCCGGGTGCAGTGGCGACGACGAGGGCGCGACGGACAACGTCTCGGTCGCCCCGACGGCATCGGATCCCTCGGCCGACGAGACCGCGGCAGCCCGTGCCCTCCGCGACACCGTACGGCTCGCTGCGACATATGACGCCGTACTGGCGCGCCACAAGAAGCTCCGGCCGACACTCAGGGGTCCGCGGGCCGATCTTCAGGAGCACCTCGACGTCCTGAGTGGCGCCCTGGGCGATGGGACGACCGCGTCCGGGAAGCCACTGTCGCTCCCCGGGTCTCCGAACGCGGCTCTACGGCAGTTGGCCTCGGACGAGAACGCCATGCTCCGCCGACGCCGACGCGACGCCATCCGGGCAGAGTCCGGCGAGCTCGCCCGGCTCCTCGCATCCATCGCCGCCTGTCACGCCCAGCACGTCGAGCTACTCGGTGGCCGCGCGAAGGAATGGCGGTCGGATCCGCCGGATCCCGATCGGGCGACAATCGAGAACGAGGCCGTCGTCGAGGCCATGAACACGACACTGTCCGGCGAGCATGCCGCGATCTACGCGTACGGCGTGATCGGCGGCCGCCTCGACATCGACTCGCAACCGGTGAGTGAGGCGACCGACGCGATCGAAGCGCATCGGCCCCGCCGAGACGGTTTGACCGCCCTGATCGAGGCCGGGGACAGCGAGCCGGTCGCGGCCGAGCCCGGATACCTGCTGCCGACCGAGGTGGTCGATGTGGCGGACGCTCGCACCACCGCGCAGAAGGTCGAGGACCGCAGTGGCGTGCTGTACGCGACCCTCGCGGCGACTGCCGACGGCCCGATCCGGGCGTTCGCGGTCGACGCGCTGATCGACTCCGCGATCCGCGGCCTGGCCTGGGGTGCGCCCGGCAGCGCACTGCCGGGTCTGGCCGGCTCGCGGTCGTGAAGCTCCACATCCCCGCGGCGTTCGCGTCGGACATCAACGACCGCAACGACAGCGCCGGCCCGGCCTGGCTGCGGCGACTCCCGCACGTGGTGGCTGAGCTGTGCGACCGCTGGCAGCTGACGCCGCAGGGACCGACCTGGTTCGGCTATTGCGCGATCGCCCTCCCGGTACGGCGAGCCGACGCCACACCCGCGGTCCTCAAGGTGAGCTGGCCCGGACCCGACCAGGCTCCGGAGGCGCCCGCGCTGCGAGCCTGGGACGGCGACGGCGTCGTCCAGCTGCTCGACCACGACCCGGACCGCTGGGCGCTGCTGCTCGAGCGCCTCGACGAAAGCCGAGATCTCACCGGCGTTCCGATCGGCGAGGCGATCGAGACCATCGGCTCACTGCTACGCCGGATGCACCGCGCCCCCGTGCCCGCCGACGTGCCGAGCCTTGCGGACACCGCCCGGCACTGGGCCGAGGACATTCCGTCCCGGTGGTCGGTTGCCGCTCCGCCCTGGTCCGATCGGGTACGCGACGAGGTGGTCGCCACCTGCCGTGACCTCGGCGACTCCGAAGGCGGCCGGCTGCTCCATGCCGATCTGCACTTCGAGAACGTCCTCGCCGCCGATCGTGAACCCTGGCTCGCGATCGATCCCAAAGGCTTGGTCGGCGATCCGGCGTTCGAGTCGTCTGCGGTGCTGTGGAATCGGTTCGACGAGTACTCCGGCCACCGCGAGGTGCGTCGGCGGCTGGACGCCTGGTGCGAGGCGGCCGATGTCGACCGCGATCGGGCGGCGGCCTGGGCGCGGGTCCGGATGGTCGAGGACGCCGTCGACCGGCTGGTCGATGCCCGTGGGGACGAGCGCGAGATCGATGTCCACCGCTACCTGATCGATGCGCTACCGACCTGACCGACGAGTGCTATGGCGTCGGCCTAGAGATCGGGTTCGATGCTCGAACTGCCACCGATGCCGTCGACTAGCCACTCGCCGTCCTCGTTGACCAGCTTCAGCTCGAACGTGACATCGCCATCCTTCATGGCGACAGTCGCCGAGTCGTCGGATTCCTTGGTCACCTCGGGATCCCTCGGCGACCCTGTGATGGCCTCGGGGTCACACATGCCGTTGCCGCCTTCGAGGAACTGGTCGGTCAGGAGACCCTCCAGAGCGTCGCAATCACGGTCCTGCCAGGCCTGGGCGAACGCCTCGGCGGTGTCCTGCGGGCTGCCGGTCGAGACGTCGCCGCCACCGGCATCACCACCCAACACGAAGAAGGCGGCGGCTGCGCCTCCACCGATGACGACGAGCACGCCGACGACGATCGCCACGATCGCGCCGACCGACTTCTTCCGCCGCCCCGACGGGTACGGCGGCTGGCCGTAGCCACCGTGCGGAGGTCCGTAGTGTCCCGGCGGCGGACCGGACGGTGGTGTTCCGTACTGCCCGGGCGGCCGGGGACCGCCCGATCCTGGCCAGGACGGCGGTTCCGGTGCTGGCTGTCCGGACGGCCCTTGGC